>CANGZT010000005.1 GCA_947458955.1 Flavobacteriia bacterium
GATTTAGTTGATAGTACCTGTAATGCTACACATAGCTCAAATGTTACTATTCAGACTAGTCCTGTTATAACTCTAAAGTCTACGACAGATACGATCTGTGATTTTGAGGAAATTATTTTTAATGCTGAGCCTAAGTCTTTAGTTGACTATAAATTTTATAAAAACGGACAAGTAGTACAAGAGGGAGATAAGTTTGAATATAGTTCTGATCAAATATTTGATAAAGATGTATTTTATGTCGTTGGTTTAGATGCTAAGGGTTGTAGCTCATCAAGGAGTAATTATAAACCTATTAAAGTAAAAGCTAAACCAATAGTTTCGTTAAATTCTTCTGATTTTGACAATATTATTTGTGATAGTGATGAGGTTCGTTTTTCTGGAGTACCAAATTCATATAAAGGATATACTTTTTTTAATTTTAGTAATCCTTTACAGAGTGGTATTGCAAGTGAATTCAAAACAAATAGTATTCGAACAAATGATTCGATTTTCGTTGAAGCAACAAATTTAAATGGTTGTAAAAAGACGTCAAGTAATGCTTTTATTTTTAAAGTAGTTGAACGAATTTCCAAACCAGTAGTTAATTGTGGCAAATCAACCAATACGCAGGTGAATTTTATTTGGGATCCTCTGCCAGAAGCAGTCGGTTATGAAATAAGTGTCAATGGGGGGGCATTTCAGTCTCCGAGTTTGGGAGCTACCTCTTTATCTCATTTAGTTACTGGATTGAGTGATGGAGAATCTGTTAAAATGGTGGTAAAAGCTTTAGGTTCTTTTTCCTGTGGTACTAGTATTGCTTCAGATACACTCACTTGTTATGCTAAAACTTGTGATCCTCTTCCTATCAAATACACTCCTTATGATACTATTTGTGCAGGTGAATCGGTAAGTTTGAAAATAAATGGTTTAAATCAAGGCAATTTTAGTATAGCGTGGAATGGAGAAACTCCAGGGTATGATAGTGTTTACACGAAAAGTTTGAACAAAGATGCTGTTATTTCAGCCTTAATTGTTGATTCAAGTAATTTAACAAACTGTTCTTATTTCAAAGCTACATTTAAAATTAAGGTTTACGAAATACCAAAAGTTTCAATTTCTTCAGATATCCCTGCTACAAATTGTAGTGGTAGTACGGCTATAATTACAGCATCACCACCTAGTTACAAAAGATATACTTTCTATAATGGTAATCAAATAATACAAGATAATTGGAGAAATAGTGTTAAGATAAAAAACATCAAAGATGGTGTTCCGATAAAAGTGATTGCTACAAATTATGGTTGTACAGCAACTTCAAATTCAATCGTTAATACGGTAATTAAGCCTTTAGCTCAACCGGTGGTTAACTGTGGTACTTCTACTACATCATCGATTGAATTTAAATGGGATGCAGTACAAGATGCTATTGGATATGAAGTAAGTGTGGATGGTGCTAATTGGGTAACGCCAACATCTGGTAATACTGGATTGAATCATATATTAAATGGTTTAACACCGGGTTCTGCTTCCTATATTTCAGTTAGAGCTAAAGGTGCAACCATATGTGGTAATTCCCCTATTTCATTACAAGCTAGTTGTTTTACATTACCTTGTTCCTCTATATCTTTTACTTCAGAAAATAGTAAAACACTTTGTGAAGGTCAATCTGTTGGTATTAGCATTTCAAATATCAATATTCCTAATTATGCAGTTTCTTGGAATACCAAAAATTACAGTAAAAATTTAAGTTTAACAGTTAAACCAAAAAAAGATACCATTATTTCTATTTCGGTTAAAAACCTAAATGAGCAAAACTGTCCTGCTACGATAAAATATACCAGATTAGAAGTAATTAAACAGCCCGATGTTAAACTCACTGTAGATCCAATGTTGTTGTGTAACACTGATTCTTTAACTCTCTCCGCATCACCTGTTGATTACGATAATTATCGTTTTTTTAATGGTTCTGCCACTTTGTATTCAGGTGCTTCAAGTAGCTACAAATTATCCATGTTTAAGTCAACAGTATATTTAAAAGTTGTTGCTCGAAATGGTATTTGTATAGACACCTCTGATGTTTTAAAATTAGTGATTGATAAACCATTAGAACGTCCGATAATCAATTCTGGGACAATAACGGATACTAGTATTGAATTTGTATGGGATTCAGTGCCGCAAGCAACTGGTTATATGATCAGTGTAAATGGTAAACCTTACATTACTCCGACGAGTGGTATTTTAGGTAAAAGTCATGTTATTTCTGGATTGGGGATGAATCAATCTAGGTATGCGAAAGTAATTGCGCTAGGTGCAGGGGCATGTGGAAATAGTTTGGAATCAGACACCATCATTAGAAAAACAACCAATCATAAAGATTCTGTTTGTACAGCAATAACTTATAAATTGACCTATCATGATTCAATTTGTGATGGAGACGATTTTGTCGCTAGAGTAACTAATATAAATAATAATACTAGTTTATTGAGTTGGAATGCAAGTTTTGAGGATACTATAACAGTTTATCAAATAGCTCCTTTTAAAACAGACACATTAAGTGTCGTTATACGAAGGACTGATGAACCGTTGTGTCCAGGTGTGAAAAAATTAGTTAGAATTACAGTAAACCCTAAACCAAATGTAACACTTTCTACAAGTATTTCTAATGATAGTATATGTGAACAAAAAGAAGTCACCTTTTTTGCAAGTCCGGCTGGTTATGAGAACTATACATTTAAATCGAATGGCTCAGAAATACAAAGTTCAAACAATAATGAATATTATTTTTCGACAATTAAAATAAGTAATGACTCTATTATAAGTATGGCCGTAACGGTAACTGATGATATCGGATGTACAGGAAATAGTAGCCCTTTAGCAGTAACGGTAATTAATAATCCAGTAATTTCATTAGCAGCTGACTTAAAAAATGGAGGAGTTTGTATAGGTAATGATATTGAAATCAAGATACCCGAAACTAATTTCAACAGTTATAATTTTTATAGTAATGGTAATTTAATCCAGTCAAGTAATTCTCCAAATTATAAAATAACCAACATAGCTTCTTCTAATTCAATTACTGCTAATGCAATACACAAATTTGGTTGTATAGGTGCATTGACTACACCTTTAAATATTGCCCTTTTTCAATTACCAGAAGTAAGTTTAACAAGTAATAAATTGAATAATACCATTTGTGATGGTGAAAATGTTATTATTACCACACTACCAAGTAAATTAAATAGTTACGATTTTTATGATGCAACTACAATTAACTTATTACAATCATCGAGAGTAGATAATTATACATATACGACATTAAAATCGTCTAAGTTAATTTACGTTATAGCTAAAGATTCAAACGATTGTGTTAGTAAAAAATCATCAACGCTGAAAATTACAGTTAATCCAAATCCGGTAATGGCGAACCCAAGTAATTTAACGATTTGTAGTAATAATATAATCGAAATACCGTTAACATCTGATATCAGTTCTACTTATACTTGGCAAGCCATTGATAATCCAAATGTAACTGGAGAATCGGTGATTTTACAAAGCTCAAATAGTTTAAAAGATACTTTAAAAAGCACTTCAATAATTCAAGAAACGGTTAATTATTCGGTTGTTCCTACTTCATTGTTAGGTTGTAAGGGATCAACTCAAACAGTTGCTATTAAGGTTAATCCTACTCCAGTTATTCAGCCCGTATTTGATACAATATGTAGTGGTTTAAGTTTTAATTTAATACCAAAAAACCAACTACCAATTGGTAATATTGTACCATCAAACACCACCTATACTTGGCCTTTACCAATATTTAGTGCAGGAACAATTTCCGGTGTATCAGCACAGACATCTAATTCATCTACGATTTCTCAACTTCTTTCAAATAAAACTAATTTACCTATAGTGTTGACCTATCAAATTACACCTAGATCTGGTGCTACAGGGAATTGTACAGGTAAACCATTTGATTATAAAATTCTAATTAACCCAACTCCAGAGATTCCAAGTTATGTAGTAGATTCCATATGCTCTGGTGAATCAATTTCAAAATCTCCTAAAAATGGAAACCCAATAGCTTCTATCATTGTTCCTGAAAACACTAAATATACTTGGATAAAACCAATTGCGATTCCAAATGGATCTGTTGTGGGAATGACTGAAGAGGTCACTGGTTTAGACCAGATTTCAAATCAATTAGTAAATTCAACTACACAATTTGGAAAAGTAGTTTATACAATCGTGCCTACTTCAGGAAAGTGCGCAGGAAAAACATTTGATATACCAGTGGTTGTAAAACCTTTACCAGAAATCACAAATCAATTATCAAATGCTTTTTGTAGTCAAAATAAGGTAGACATAAAATTAAGTACTTCTGTTCCTTCTCAAATTTCTTGGAGTGCACAGGATAACTTAGCTATAGAAGGTGAAACATTAACACTAACTACCAAAGATTCTATAAATGATTTATTAATAAACACAAGTTCTGTACTACAAACAGTAAAGTATAATTTAGCACCGACTTCATTGTTTGGTTGTAAAGGGTCAGAAAAAGAATTAATCATTGATGTATTTGCTAAGCCGTTGGTTAAAAACACTTCCTTATCACTATGTAACGGAGATACCTTGAATTTTATACCAAAAGATACTGAAAATGGAAACGTAGTACCTTTAAACACACTTTTTACATGGAATGTAATTGATAAATCTCCCGCGGATAGTATACAAGGCGAATCAAATCAAACAACTAATACATCTAACATATACCAAATATTAAAGACCAAAACAATTTCGGGAAATATTAAGTATCAAGTTACTCCAACATCAACTATTCTTGGTAACTGTGTAGGAAGTCCTTTTACATTAAATGTAAACATACACCCTGTTCCCGATCCCAAGGTTAGTATTTCAGATACAGGTATTTGTAAAGGAACTGAAGTTTCAATCAATACTTTTTTTGATGAAACACATTATCCATCAATAATTTACAGTTGGAATACAGGTCAGAATATAAAATCTTTTTCTATAAAACCCCAACAAAGCACCATATATAAGCTCATAGCAACTAGTAATGGTTGTTCAAGCCTTCCTGATTCAGTATCGGTATTTGTTGATCAAGTTGTTCCTAACGTGAATGCGGGTTCTGATGAAACGATTTGTCGTGGAGATAGCATACAATTAAATGCATCGGGAGGAAAAACATATGTTTGGCAATTTGATATGAGTTTATCAGATACCTTGGTAGGAAGTCCTAAAGCTGCACCATACGTTACAACAATGTATAAAGTGAAAGCTACCAATGATTTTTGTAGTGCTGAAGATGAGGTACTAATTACGATTGATAGATGTTTGAAAGAATTACCATTTAAAATTCCTCAAATTTATACTCCTAATGCTGATGGAGCGAATGATGTTTGGGAATTAATTGATATTGATTACTTCCCGAAAAGTAGTATCACCATTTTCAATCGTTGGGGAGATATAGTGTACGAAAAAACGCCCTATTTAAATGAGTGGGATGGCAAAAATATAGCAGGAGATGAATTACCGGATGGTACCTATTATTATGTGATTGATTTAGGTAATGGACATGAATTATATAAAGGATTTGTTGTAATTACTCGATGATTATTAGAAAGTATACATATCTAACAATATTAATTTTTACTTCAATATTTGTATTGAAACAAACTTGTTGGTCGCAACAAGAGCCTATGTATACACAGAATAATTTCGATCGATTAGTATTTAATCCAGCATATGCTGGAAGTTCAGGTTGGATAGTGAATACATTCAAACATAGAACTCAATTTACAGGAATAGAAGGTGCTCCACAGACTCAGATGTTTACAATTCATGCTCCTTGGCAGATTAAATCAATGGGATTTGGAGGTAAAATCGTTAACGATAAATTAGGCGCTACAAATCAGTTGAATGTAAATTTAATTTCCGCTTATCACCTAGGGATTGGTGACGGAAAATTGTCTGTTGGGTTAGAGTTGGGGTTATTTTCTCAATCAATAGATTTTACTCAATTACATAAAGTAAATCCTAATGATCAAGCAATTCCAAATGAAAAACAATCGGTAATGAGACCTGATGGTGCTTTTGGAATACAATATCAGTCAGTGAATAGAAAAAAAAGAAGGGAATATTTTGTAGGTTTCTCTATTCAACATTTATTTAAAAGTGATTTAAATTTCACCGGAAATGATAGGCCTTTAGTCGCTGAATTGTCACGTCATTATTTTTTATCAGGTGGATATGCATTTGATTATAAGAGTGGTTTAACATTACAACCTTGTTTTTTATTAAAAAAAGTGGCCGGTGCTCCTTCTCAGATCGATTTATATGTGAATGCGATTTACAAAGAAAAATATACAGTTGGTATTGGTTATCGAACTAGTGATGCTATGACATTTGTAATAAAATATCACATTACCGATGCGATTCGAGTGGCTTATTCATATGATATGCGCATTTCTCCGATAGCAAAATATTCTTCTGCTGCACATGAAATAATGTTGAGGTATGGAATTAAGTTATTACCACCACAACAAATTAAGGAAATAGATCCAAGATTTTATTTTTAAACAAAGAATTATAGGAAAGGTTAAACATAGTATCATCATTTTCATTTTTTTATCATTAGCATTGGTAAAAGGCAATTTCTATGCCCAAAAAAATGATATGCAAAAAGCAGATAGATACTTTGATTTAAACATGTTTAAAGATGCGGTTCCTTTATATTTAGAAGCTTCGAAACAAGGAAAGCCTGCAGACAAAGAAAAGGCATTACTTCAATTAGCGAACTGTTACAGAATCATTGGAGAATTTGAAGAAGCAGAAAAAACATACCAGAAAATTTTAAAAAACAAAAAAGCTCCCGCTTCTAGTTATTTTGACTACGGTTTAGCCTTAAAGGCATCTTCAAAGTACTTGGAAGCTATAACCATTTTTGAGAAATATCGATCGAAAGCACCAGCTGATAGTGCCAATGCTAATCGGATGATAAAATCCTGTTTGATGGCGCAACAATGGCTGGATGAACCGGTTGAATATGATGTTAAACTCGTTGATAAATTTAGTACTGAATCTCCTGATTTTGCTGCTGGTTATTACATGGATGGGGTTTATTTATGTTCTTCTCGTGAAGGCAGCAAAAAACCCTTGTTAAATTTTAATGGTGGAAGTCCAAATCCAGCCTTGGATTATTATTTTACCTACATGAATGTTCCTACTGATTCTATTAAAACACCAGATCAATTTCCAGGGAATTTAAACTCAGTGGAACACGAAGGACCAGGTACTTTTACAAATAATTTTAGCAAATTGTATTTTACTAAAAGTGTAATTGGTAATAAATCCAAAGACACAAAAAGACTTAAAACCTTACAAGTTTATGTTACTGAAAAAGATAGTGCCAATAATTGGAAAATAGCAAAGAGTGCTTTTGATTTTAATAGTTCATTGTATTCCGTTGGTCATCCTTCTATTACCAAAGATGGAAAACGTATTTATTTCATGTCTGATATGCCTGGTGGCGTTGGGGGGACAGATTTATATTATAGTGAATTACAAAAAAACGGAAGATGGGGGAAACCAAAAAATTTGGGAAAACCTATCAATACAATTGGTAATGAATTATTTCCGTTTATTACTGAGGATTCTACGCTATATTTTTCTTCCAACATACACCCAGGAATGGGGAAACTAGATATTTTTTATGCGAAGCCCAAAAATGATACCGCTTGGTCTGATCCTATGAACATGCGTGCACCAATAAATACGATTGGAGATGATTTTGCATTCATAAAAGATTCAAAATTGAATCGTGGGTTTTTATCTTCAGATAGATTCAATGGAAAAGGAGCGGATGATGTTTATACATTTAGTCATATTGAACCTTTTTCAATTAGTGTGGAAGGGACAGATATTTCAATTCTTGATCAAAGTTTTTATGATGGGGTTACTTATAAATTAGTAAACGATTCTACGAAAGAGGAAATACTTTTTACATGGGAAAACGGGAGGTTTAAAGCGAATGTGCAACCTGAAGTAAGTTATACTTTGGCAGCTAGAAAAGATGGTTTTCGCTATGCTAAATTGGGTATTACTAGAAAAATTCCAGAACCGAATCAACACATCGCTTTTGAAATAAGACCTGTAGACAAATCTGTTAAGGTGGAAGGGGTTTTGTATCAATTAGACTCAACGCAGAAAATAAATCAGTCAAAGTACTCGAAGGGTTTTGTGTCTTTAGCAGAAAACGAAAATGTTCTGGCCTATCAACAAATGGATTCCACAGCAAAGTTTAAGTTTGATTACGACTTAACTGCTGGTAATATCTATTTGCTTTCAGATGCTTCAGAGGTAAAAAAGTTTAATGCTAATATACAGGATACAAGTAAAATAATCTCTGATTCGTTGGATACGATTCCAACGCTTGCAGGTTTAGATACATTGTCAACCTCTGATTCCTTGGTTAAATCTGTAGAAATTAAAGAGGAAATTGTAAATACTTCCCCAGATACAAGTAAAGTAGTTATACCAGAAAAAGTAGTCTTCAGAGCAATGTGTACTTCAGAGTCATATAAATTATCAAACGTTCAAATCAAGTTGTATCAAAAAGATTCCATACAAGCATCTACCAAAAGCAATGGAGCGGGTATGTTTTTATTTGTGCTTGATCCATTAAAGCCTGTGTATACTGTTTTTGCTTCCAAACCTGGGTATGAAAGTCGGGAAATTGAAATTAAAACCAAAGACTTTTATGCTGCGGATGCGCCTTATTTCAATATTGAGATGATAGAAAAAGATCGAATCGATGTAAAAGGAAAAGTGAAAGATAAAGACTCTGTAGTTTCAAATGCTCAACTTGATATTTATTCAAACATTGAGGCTACTAAAACTCAAATAACAGATAATAACGGAGAATTTCAATTTACGGTCAATCCAGATGGCGAGTATAAAATGATGGTTAATAAAAAAGGGTATTTACCCTCTATGGTCGATATCAATCTTCAAAATATAAATGAAAATGGAGATTTAGATTTAAGTATTGAGATGGATACGTTAAAAGTAGACAAGGTTTTCAGAATGAATATATATTATGAGTTTGATAAATCTGATATTAAACCAGCTTCTGAAATAGAGCTTGATAGATTCATTTCTTTTATGCGAATTAATCCAACGGTATCTATTGAAATTAGTGCCCATACGGACGAACAGGGTACCGATGCTTATAATTTAGGGTTATCAAAAGAAAGAGCAAGAAGGGTAATGAATTATTTAATTACAGAGGGAAGAATTGATAAAAAACTGATTATTAGTAATGGATACGGTGAATCAAAACCGATTGTGAAAAATGCAAAAAACGAAACAGATCATCAATTAAATCGTAGAACTGAAGTAAGAATTTTAGGATTTTAGTTTTTTTACTTATTTTTTAATCTTTGTATTTGAAAAATTAACTTATAAAAACTAATTTAGAACTTAATTTATAATTATTTGATATGATAAAAACGATTCAAAACATAATCTTGAAAAAAGCTTATTTACTGATGTTTTTTTTAGGAATGTCTGGCATAACTAATGCACAATGTAGTTCGGATGCGTTTATGGATAATTGTTCAAGTGCATTGGAAGATTTTAATTTCATTAAATCTTTTGAATACTCGAATGCTAAAGGTGGAGCAAAAGGAGAATATAGTTATGTTTTTTCAAAAGGGACAAACTACCGAATTGTTGTTTGTGATGAAAATATTGCTGGGAATAAAATGATTATTTCATTGTATGATCGAAATCACAAATTAATAGCTTCTAACTTTGATAAGGCATCAAAAAAAGTATTTCCAGTATTAACCTACCCATGTTCTGCGACAGGGGTATATTACATTGAATATTCTTTCCAAGGCGACAAAGCAAAATGTGGTATAAACATTCTTGGATTCTCTAAAAACTAACATAAAAAATTAATTAAATAAACATGAAATCAATTTTTAAATATTATTTACCGATAACAGTTCTTTCTGTTGCTCTTTTTTCTTGTGGTGGAAGCGATAGCACATCTTTAGACAGTGAATTAGGAGACCCATCATTAATGGTGAATTCTAAAAAACAAGCTAAAATGCTTGATGATTTAATTCAGTCTATTCCATCGCCTGTGGAAATGAATACAGTTATTAAAGAGTCTGGTGCTCCGTTCAATGCAAATATTATGCATAAAACATCTGAGGTAAATAAGTATACTACCAATTATCAGCAAGCCTTCAACGTTGGGGTTTATACTGCAGATATGGGGTATATTAATGTGTATGATAAGACAATGTATTCTTTGGCTTGTATCAGTGCAGTAAAAAAATTATCAGATGCTATTCAAGTTGGTCAGTTTTTTGATTTCGAGGCTTTACAACGATTATCAAAAAATAATAACAACGTTGATTCATTACAATACATTAGTATCAATAGTTTCAATAAAATGGATGCGTATTTGCGTTCTCAAAATAGAGGTGAATTATCTGTGTTAATTGTTGCTGGAGCATGGTTAGAAGGATTGCATATTGCTACTCAAACAATGAAGGCTAACGCAAATACAGAATTGAGAGAAAAAATTGGTGAACAAAAAATTGTTTTAGAAAGTTTATTGAAAATTCTTGAAATGTGTAAACAAATTCCAGAATTTAAAAAAATCATCGATAACTATTCTAAGTTAAATGATTTGTATAAAAATGTAAAGATTGAATATATTCAAGGTGAACCTACTACAAAAGTGGTAAATGGTCAATTGGTTATTGAAGACACATCTTCAAGTAAAATAGTTATGACAGACGCACAGCTTACTGAAATTACTAATCTAATTGAAGAAGTTCGAAAAGATTTACTTAAGTAATACAATTTATTTTTTTTAAAGGCGTATCAATTTTGATGCGCCTTTTTTATTTTCAAAAATCAGGGAAGTAATATTTCTAAAAAGGCAACGTTAATAAGATTAAGATCGTCTATAAATAAAAACAAGTAAGTATTAATCCTTAATCACTTGTATTATGAAACCGTATTATTATTCAGACTTTTTATCAAATTATGTAAAAGTATTTTTTACTGATAAAAACTTTCCTCTCGATAAAACTTTTTTAGAAGAATTGTTCTTTTATATTCAGAATAATCAAGATAGTTGCGTAAATCATTTTGGTGAATTTCTTGAGTCGACGATTCACATGAATGTTGTAGTGCAATATTTAAAAGCGTATTTTTCAGAGGAGAAAAATGATTTGGATAAGTATCTTTTTTTAAATGAATTTGCTAATACCAAAAACTTAAAAAAACTAAGTGCAAATCTATTAAGTGAGAAACAATACGCTTTCAGATTGATGAAGCATTTTTATGAAACCTACACATTAAATTAAAACCACCACCAATAGAAAGGAGTTAAAATTCCTGCAATCATAGCTATTTTTAAAAGTCGATCAGCAATTTTAAAATCTCGCATAGATTTCGCTTTTAACAAGCTTAATAATGAGAATATAGTTGCTAAAACAGCTAGTGCAACAGGAATTGTAGCATAAACTTCAGTAAGAGAAACACTTCTTTTAAAGTATATTAGTAGAGAAAAATAAGAAATTGGGATCAAAATTAAAGTGAATGAAGCACTTATTTTTGCGTAATTTATACCATATTTCAAAGGAAGTGTTTTTGCTGATAAAATACGATCTCCATCGATATCTTCAATGTCTTTGATGATTTCTCTACCAAAGTTCAAAATGAAAGAGAAAAAGGCGAAAATCCAGATAAACTTACCATTTTCTAAAAATATTTTTTTCCATTCAAAAATGGCATAACTCACATTTTTAGAACTTTGAAAAATAGAGTTTGGAATATCGGTACTAAATGAACCATTTATGGCAAAATGGATACCCGTTAAAATTACCACTAAAGAAGTTAAAAAGGCAACAATGAAATTACCCAACAATGTAGTCTTTTTAAAATAAACAGAATACAACCAAAGTATATTTATAGAAAACAGATGAATAAAAACATACCAAAATGTATGATAATAAATACTTAAAAGTATGGCAATACCAAAAGCGATAGCACTCAGTAACCAATGGTATAAAATCGCTTTTCTTTTAGGAACTATGTTTCCAATAATCCAATTTTCTGGTTTATTTATTTTATCACTCTTAATATCAAAATAATCGTTTATAATGTTCCCCGCTGCCGCAATTAACAAGGTAGAAAAAACGAGTAATCCGAATAAAACTTGTTCAATTGTTTCATTTACGGTTATTTTCCCACCAATAGAAAAGAAACAAAAACGAACGGCATACATTGTCAATCCAATGATGATCAGGTTTGAAAAACGTATTAACTTTAAAAAAGTACTCATTTTATTTTACAAATTTATATTCGGTACGTCTATTTTGTTGGTGTGCTTTTTCTTGTGCCACAGATGATTTTAACGCAGCAATTTCATCGTCTGAAATTTTTGGTTGACTTTCACCATACCCTTTAGCGCTTAATCGAGTTGCATCTATCCCTTGTTCGATTAGGTAATTTTTAACAGCATTAGCACGTCCTTCTGATAACTGTTGATTTTCAGTAGCATCACCACGTGTGTCTGTATGACCACCAATTTCAATGGTCAAGGTAGGGTTTTTAATCAACAAATCTCTTAATTTATTTAATTCGATGAAAGACTCCGGCCTTAAGTTTGATTTATTTAAATCAAAAAATACATTAGCTAATACAACTGGTAAATCACTACCAATAGGCACCATATTAATATCCAAATGCACTGCCTCTTGATTTTCTTTCACTTCCATATTAAAGTTTTGTGAAAAGAAATTATATCCCGGATAAGAAACATTTACTGCATATTCTTTCCCTACGGGCAGAGAAACCGTAAACTCACCATTTACTGCATCTGCTTCAGATCGAATCACTTCTTTACCAGTTTTTAAATCAATTAGTTGGAATTTACCAGGGATAGGTTTTTTGGTTATAGCATCCGATACTAAACCTTCAAAATAAAGTGTTTTTATAGGCTTTAAGGAAGGAGGCATGTCAAAATAATAGATATCTAAATCTCCAAATCCGCCTTCTCGATTAGATGCAAAAAAACCAATTTCTCCATCAGGACTCACCATTAAGGAATTTTCGTCATCTTTTGTATTGATTGGATAACCCAAATTGATAGGGTCTGACCAAGTACCATTTTCTTGTAACCGAGTCATATATAAATCAAAACCTCCCATTCCTATATGGCCGCGAGAAGCAAAGTAGAGTGTTTTTCCATCAGGGTGAATTAAAACGGATTCTTCTTCACTTGTTGTATTTACGTTGTTTGGTAATCTAATTGGTTGTCCCCATGTTCCGTTTTCGTTTAAAGTTGCTGTATAGATATCTGAGTTTTTTTGACCATTTTGACCACGTATACTTCTTATAAAATAGATCGTTTTTCCATCAGCAGAAAGTGAAGGTTGTGTCTCCCATAAATTACTATTGATACTTCCAGCTAGATTCGATACTGTTCCCCATCTATTTCCCAGTTTTTTAGTAATGAATAAATCACAACTTCCTTTTCCTTGTCTTCCCTCACCGTAGTCGGAACCACTAGCATCTGGACAAGCTACAAATATTAACGATCGACCATCAGCAGCAATGGTCGGTGCTCCTTCATTATTGACAGTATTGATGTGTGTAGGCATGGGTTCTGCTTTCACCCATGCATTGTTTACTAAGTGAGAAATATAAAAGTCTTCTTGTTTTTTATATGGACCTTGTACTCGATTATCTTCTACTAATCTTGTAAATAATATTGTTTTTCCATCTACGGTTATAGTCGGAAAATATTCTGGGTCTTTTGTATTGATTGCCGGACCCATATTTTGAGGTTTAAAATTAGACGGATGACTAATCGCTTGTATGGCGAAATTAGAAGATTCAATTAATTTTCTAGCGGTTGAAATATTTGCTGGATTTGCGGATTTAAATAACAAAAATTCTTGTGCAGTTTTAATACAAGAGGCATAATCACCTATGGCAAATTGTAAATTGCTTAAGAAGAAATAGGTATTTCCTGTTGGGGAGTGATTAGGATTAATTTGAATAGCTTTTTTGTAATAGTCTATGGCAAGTGGTAATTGATTAGACATCTCTGCAAATTCACCGGCTAGTAAATACGCTTCCCAAAAATTAGGATCTTTTTCAAGTGATTTTTGAACAATTTCTAAACCTAGTGTATAATTTTCTCTTCCATAAACGTCTTTGTTTTGGCGAGGAGCGTCCATTGCTTCTTCTAATAATTTGATTGCTTTTTTGCTACTCGAAGAATACTGTTGTCCAGAGGAGTAAAAAAAAGATCCTAAGAAGAAAGACAGAAGAATGATTTTATTCATTTTTAAGGAATATTTAGGTATTTATGGGTTTGTAAAGAAAGTTTCCATTTTGGGTTTTGCTTTACATATTCAATAATTAGTGGTAATAACGTTTCGCTTTTTGACCATTCAGGTTGTAAGTATAATTTGCAGTTTGTATTCACCTTGAGACTATGTTCTTCGGCCCATTGTAAATCTGAAGGATGGAATATCACCACTTTCAGTTCATTTGCTTTTTGGTAGGCCTCATCTACTGGTTTTTTGAACTTTTTAGGTGAAAAACAATACCAATCAATTGCTCCTTGTAAAGAGTAACAACCGGAAGTCTCTATAGCAACTTCAAAATTATTTTCATGTAGAATATCAACTAGTGATGTCAAGTTATACATGGCTGGTTCTCCTCCAGTAATAACAACAAAATCGGTTTTTGATTTTTTGATTTCGTTCACGATTTTATCTACAGACATCGAATTGTGTTGTGTTGCGTCCCAACTTTCTTTCACGTCACACCAAACACAGCCCACATCACATCCTCCCAATCGAACAAAATAAGCAGATCTTCCTGCGTGAAAGCCTTCCCCTTGAAGGGTGTAAAAATGTTCCATTATCGGAAATTCTGAAGGTATTTCTATAGATAACTCATTCATAATTCAAATGTACTAAATTATCTAAACGAATATTGATGAATCTTATTATTCTATTCCGTATTTCATTGCAAATTTCACTAAACCTACAGCCGATTTAACTCCTATTTTCTCCATGATTTTATTCCTATGACCTTCAACCGTTCTTTTACTTATAAATAATTGATCACCAATCTCTTTGGAAGTCATTTCTTTAACGAGCATGGAAATAATTTGAATTTCACGAAGTGTCAGGTTAAATTCATTTTGAATTAAAGTAGGTTGATTTTCACTTTTTTGTTTAAATAAAATATCTGCTACTTCATTTGATAAGTATCGATCTCTTTTGAGAGTAGTTATTATTGCTCTAGTTATTTCTTCTAGATTTGAATTTTTTAAAATATAACCTGCTGCACCTTTTGATAATGCGTTTCTGATTAAGTCTTCTTCTTTATGCATTGTGAGCATGAGAACAGGAGTTTCAATTTCTTGCTCTTTGATTTTTTTTAAAGTTGAAATACCATCTAAAACAGGCATATTTATATCTAGCATAATTAAATCAAAAGCTTGTTTTTCTAGTAATTTAAGTGCTTCTTTTCCATTTTTAGCAGGAGTTATTTTAAGATCAATGTTTTTTTGAGTCTCTAACATGAGTGTCAAGCCTTTTATTACCAATTCATGGTCATCAACCAACAGTAAATTAATTATTTTCATAAAGCGTAAAAATTAAACAGGTACCATGATTTTTATTACTTAACCATTCATATTCAGCTTCAAGAATATCTAATCTGTGGTTTATATTTCTAAGGCCATTATTTTTTTGAACAGTATCCAAATCAAATCCAATTCCATCATCTTTAAGGTTAAAAATAATTTGACTTTTTTTCTTTGAAATATTGATATCTAAATGTTTTGCTTGAGAATGTTTTACAGAGTTAGTAATAAATTCTTGTACAATTCGATAAATAATACTTTCTTCTTTTTTGTCTTTTCTGGTTAAATTAGATACCGAGGAATTAAAAGATATTATCGCTGTATACACTGAATTTGATTGTTTACAAAGTTGATCTATTGCAATATCTAAAGTGTTGTTTTCTAAAATAAAAGGCATTAAATCAAATGAAATTGCACGAACAGATGAAATAGTATCATTCATCATTTTATCGATTTCTTGCAAACATTCTTTAAATTCGACTGTGTTTTTTTCCATCAATGAAAGGGATCCTAAGTAAAATTTAATCGCGCCAAGCTCTTGACCTAGTGTATCATGTAGATCAGATGCTAATCGTTTTCTTTCTTGATCTTGTCCTTGAATGATTCCCTTTAGTGTGTTTAGTTCAGCATTTTTTTGTTGAGTGATATCTTTACAGATTAATAAAATTTGATCTTTTTGTTCAAATTCTATATTAATCAAATTTATTTCGAAATAATCAGTAGTAAGGTCTTTGTTTTTAAGTGATAAGAAAAATACTTCTTGTTGTTTCTGAGTTTGTTTGAAAAACTCAATTCTATTCCCAAGTCGTTTTGGAATATATTCATCAATCAAAAAATATTTCTTGACGATTTTATCATTTAAGAATTTTTCACCCTCACTATTACTGTAATAGATGTTGTTGTTAAAATCAAAAACAAAGATTTGCTCTGGTAAAGTTTTGAGAATTAAATTGAAGTTTTCTTTATTTATTGTATTAATTTCTAATTCATCGATGTACGCATTAATACCTTCTCCTAGTATTTGAAAATCGTATTTGAATTCATCTACTGGGAATTTTTTATAAAGGTTATCCGCCATATTATTATGGAGATGTTCAACAATTGCATTCCTAAGATTTCTTTCTTCAGTACTTTTCGATTTTAATAGTTCTAATTCTTTGTATAAATTTTCAATGTTATTTTCGATAGTCAGTTTTGGTACAAATTCATCAAAATTGATTTCACGAAGTGTATTTATGATTTTATCAATTTCTTTTTGATTCATTTAGTTTTCTTTGTTTTAATAACCAGTTAATTGCCTCTGTTCTGTCTGTAAATGCACGAAACGGTATTTTAGGTTTTTTAATTGCTATAAAAATATTCACTATATATTTTTGAAGATGATTATGCACGAGCGCAGCTGAAGCATGTAAAAAATCTTGTCCGTATTTATCTGCAAATTCTTTGCCTTCAGCAGGCATTCCTTTGATATTTTTAAAGTCGTATAACCAATATTGTTTCTCACCTGCTGAAATTTTATGTCTCATCTCAATTAACTTTTGGCAAGTAGAAAGATCTAGTAGTATTTCTTTTTTTATATAGCTATTAAGTATACCATTTTCATCAAACCAATATTTTTGAATGTCATCTTCTAACTCTACTATCGGATTCATTTTTTGAATTTTTTATAGTTAATAACCAATCTATTGCTTTTTGTTTACTCGTAAAAATATGAGTAGGTATTTTAGGCTTTTTTACTTTCAAAAAAGTAGAAATTAAAAATTTTTGAAAATGGGAATTTACTAAAATGGCTGAAGCATAAAGATAATCTTGTCCATGTCTTGATAAATATTCTTTAGCATTCCTATCTAGAGATCTAATTCGGTTTAAATCGTACAACCAATATTGTTTTTTTCCTTCTGATATTTCATGTCTTAAATGAATACATTCAATACAATTTTCAAGGTTTAAGTCAATATCTTGTATAAAGATGGAGTACAAAATATCATCTTCAAACCAAAACTTCATGTATTTGTTAGTTGCTTCTTTCATTCAATTTGTTTCAATTACAAAGATATCAAGTGATAAATAATTTTCGGTTCAAAAAAAACAGGTATTTATACCTGTTTTCAATCGTATTTGTACTAGTGTTAAACTATGTTTTGAATTTCATGTTTAGTTGAGTCTATTTATTTTTAAAATGAGATTTCATTAAAATTTGAGCTGTAAGAGTCTAATTTAAAATAAATAAATACAACACGTTAGTTGAATTTTTAATTAATAGTTTTGAAATAAAAAATTCAGTTATATTTGTTTCTCAAAAAAATGAGCTATGTCTACTGAAAAAACAAGATATTCAGACGCTGAATTGCAAGAGTTTAAAGCGTTAATTCATAAAAAAATAGATGAAGCAGAAAAAGATTATGCTTTGTTAAGAAATTCCCTTTCATTATCTGATGATCATGGGACTGATGATACAGGTAGAACATTTAATATGATGGAAGATGGTTCTGAAACTTTATCACGCGAGGAAGTGGCTCAATTATGCTCTCGTCAAGAAACTTTTATCAAAAACCTACAGCAAGCTTTAGTTAGAATTGAAAACAAAACATACGGAGTTTGTCGTGAAACAGGAAAATTAATTCAAAAAGAAAGATTGTTATTGGTACCTCATGCTACATTGAGTATTGAAGCTAAAAATGCTAAAAAATAATATGTTGCGTAAAAATATCATACTTGTAGGGGCTTTAATAGCCCTTATTTTGTTTTTAGACCAATGGTTAAAAATTTGGGTGAAAACGAGTTTTGCTCAGTCAGGTGAAGATTACATTGATTTAGCGGGAACTTGGTTGCGTTTAACCTATGTTGAAAACCAAGGAATGGCATTTGGAACGACATTCGGTAGTTCAATCTGGGCCAAATTATCTTTGAGCATTTTCAGAGTTTTTGCTATTGGTGGAATTGCTTGGTATTGGTACAAAGAAGCAAAATCAGGTAAAAGCATTGAATTTTTGATTGCCGTAGGATTTGTTTTTGCAGGTGCAGTAGGAAATTTAATCGATTCCATGTTTTATGATTTTATATTCAAATTTGATCCTTGTCTCATTTATAATCAATTACAAGGTTCAGGTATTAAAGCAGTTTGTCACACTAAGTTTTTAGATTACCCTGTTGAGGTCAGAAAACAAGGTTTTTTGTTTGGAAATGTAGTTGATATGTTTCAATTTAATTTTACTTGGCCTTCTTGGTTACCTATTTTAGGAGGTAAAGAAGGTTTCCCAGCTATTTGGAACTTGGCAGATGGATCCATAACGGTGGGTGTAGTTATGATTTTAATCAGACAAAAAACGTATTTCCCAAAAGAAAAAAAATAAATTATGGGTTTTTCTCCTGGTTCAAAAGGTTGGATAAATAAATATGCGGATTACATCAACAGAGGTAAAATCATTGTTGATGTTGAAAAACCGAAAGAGTTAAGTCTAGAACATTTTGCTCATCTTCAACTTTCACAATCTGGTATTGTATTTGGTTTTCCAACTGAACTTATCTTTTTGAATCAACTGAAACTTAAAGAGGAGGCAAATTGGACAACAGAAGAAAAATTAAAATTATTACTTTTTGAATCTCAGCTTTTTATTTTTGTACTTAATGGAGGAGATGTTCTAAACGAATTTGATTCTTTTATTGATTCATTGAATGAATATTACGGAAAGTATTCATTCCCAGCTATTCATAAATTGACTTCTTTTTTCTTGAAAGAAACGCAAGAGGAAAGATTAGAATATATATTAGATAAAAGAATTGACATCAAACAAAATTTTATTGATAATGCATTGTGGGTGAATTACTTAAATAATGCATTTGTTTATTTGGATGTTATACTTTATCACGAATTTATCAAAACAAAGAAATCCATCGTTGACTCAAACTTTGAAGAATTAGCTTTGGATGTGTTGAAAACGATTGTGATTTCTGCTTTTTCAGACGGTGAGATGCAACAACCTGAAAGAGTCATGTTTGATGTGTTTTTGGCTTCTGCAAATCTTTCTGATTCACGAAAAAAAATAGCCTTACACTATTTTAAAAATGGTGCAACGTTCACTGATTTATCAGCTTTGTTTTCGCATATTTGGTTGTTTAAACGATTTTTAATTGATATTTCCGTACTTACGATGTATTCTAATCATGATACTATTTCGCAAGAAAAGGAATTTTTGTATCGTTTTTGTGATTTTTTACATATTCCAAGAGAAGAATTGAATGAAACTATTGTTTCAATAGAGCAATTTGTTGTTTCACATGCAGATAAGATTTCTTTTTTGAAAAATCGTAGTGCAGTTGAACATATTTATGATAATATTTCAATGCGTTGGATAAAGATTTTAGGTAGAAATAAAGATAAATTAATTGCTGAGATCAAACAGAGTAAAGAGTTAATGCAATTGATAAAAAAATCAACTACCGAGGATTTAACTAAAGAAGAAAAAGAAAAGGTAAAAACACAATTCATGGACATTGTGAAAACCATGCCTGCAATAACTATTTTTATGTTACCTGGAGGTGCAATTTTGATGCCAATAGTATTGAAAATAATCCCAGCTCTAATTCCCTCTGCATTTAGGGATAACGAAATCGAAGTTTAAAAAGGTACAGGTATGAAAAAGGTCCTTTTTATTTTGTGTTTTGTAATTTTTTCTATTTCAACGTTTGCTCAAAAAAATCATAAAATCGCTCGACTTCCTGAAATAATTACGGAGTCTTCAGGTTTAATATTTTATAATGATACACTTTTAATTACCCACAACGATAGTGGCGATAAACCCATACTTTACTTCATTAATTTAAAAGGAAAACTTATCCATAAAGTAATTGTAAATAATGCAAAGAATGTGGATTGGGAAGATATTACAAAAGATGATCAAGGAAATGTTTACATCGCAGATATCGGAAATAATTCAAACCAACGAAAAGATTTAAGAATCTATAAGATTAAGTCTCTTAATTTACTTTCAAGTTCATCAGTTAACCCAGAAATCATAGAAATTTCGTATAAGGAACAAATGGATTTTCCACCGAATGATGACGGATTAAATTTTGATGCAGAGGGACTTGCTTATCACAACGACTCCTTGTGGATTATAACCAAGTGTAGAAACATACCATTTGAGGGTAATGCTTATGTGTATAAACTACCAACAAAGGCAGGGAAATATCATTTGAAACGCAAAACACATTTATTTATTGGAAAAGATGGGTTTACTAAAGATGCAGTTACCAGTTTAGATATTTATAATGACAAATTCTATGTTTTGACTTACAATAGAATATTAATTTATAAGTTGATTGATAATAAATTGGAATTTGAAAATCAGTATTATTTAAAGCCTTACTCTCAGAAAGAATCCATTACAGTAAAGAATAAAAATGAAATTTACCTGACCGATGAAGCAACCAAACTACTAGGAGGAGGGTACTTATATAAATTAACAATCGATGCAACCAAAATTAATTATTGATAAGTTCGAAGCGGTAATCTTCGACATGGATGGTGTTTTGATAGATTCAGAACCTATCTGGAAAGTCGCTATGGAACAAGCATTTCACAGTGTGGGTTGCAAATTGACCCGTGAAGATTTTCAAAAAACAGTTGGTCTCAGAATCGATGAGGTGATCAGTTATTGGTATAAAATAGCCCCTTGGGAAATTGAAACTGAAAAAGAAGTAGAGCAGTTAATTATTCAAAAGATGGTTGCTTTACTTTCAGAGTCGGCAAAACCTTTGATTGGTGTGGTAGAAACACTAAAATACTTAAAAGAGAAAGGAATTAAGATAGGATTAGCAACTTCTTCCTATCGGATTTTAGTTGATACCATAATAAATACATGTTCTCTAAAAGATTATTTCGATGTGTTACATACAGCCGAGGAAGAAGAGTACGGAAAACCCCACCCTGCAGTATATTTATCTGCGGCTAAAATGTTAGAAGTAAACCCATTACAATGTCTTGTGATTGAGGATAGTATCAATGGGGTAATTTCAGGAAAAGCAGCTAGAATGGAGGTGGTATGTATTCCAGAAAAAACACACCATCCAAATCCAAAATTAAGCCTCGCTGACTATACATTTGAAACGATGGAGCAGATGTTAGAGGAGGTAAAGTTGACGAATCAATAATTTTAAATTATGTTATTAGAAATTCAAGATAAAGTTGTTTCCATAGATTTATTCGAGAAGAAGTTTGTTTGTGATTTAACAGCGTGTAAAGGTGCGTGTTGTATTGAGGGAGATTCAGGGGCTCCATTGACCTTTGAAGAAGTTTCCATAATGGAGGATGATTTGGAAAAAATCAAACCATTTATGCGTCCTGAAGGAATTGAAGCAGTGGAAGAAACTGGTGTTTTTTATATGGATTGGGACAACGAACCCGTTTCTACTTTAGTAAATGATAAAGAATGTGCTTTTGTAACCTTTGACGATAAAGGAACTGCTTTGTGTGCCATTGAACAAGCTCACAAGGCTGGAGTAACAGAATTTAAAAAGCCAATCTCTTGTCATTTGTATCCAATCAGAGTGAAAAAATACAACGACTTTACAGCCTTGAATTACAATGAGTGGAATATTTGCAAACCTGCTTGTGCATGTGGAGAGCAATTGGATGTGAAGGTCTATAAATTTTTAAAAGAACCGATTGTTAGAGCGTTTGGAGAAGAATTTTTTACAGAATTAGAAACTGTAGATAAAGAAATAGAAAAACAAAAAGAAACAGGAGAATTTCCGCAATAGAAATTTTTCTATTTATTTTCTAAAATATTAGGGTTTCTTCTTGTATCAAAAACGTGTGTAATTACAACGTATTCATCTTTAATGAGATAAATTATTTTATTGTGATTACTTAAAAGATATCTATGCCCTTCTTCATAAAAGGACAATAACGGCTCAATTTGACCTAAATATAATCCGAGTTTTAAAGTGTTTGTAGTAAATAAAATTTCTTCAATAATTTGTTTTGCAACTTTTTTGGAGGCAGTTTTTACATAAAATTGAAAAATATTTTCCAAATCTTTTTCAGCAGAAACAGACCATTTTATGACCATATTACCACTTTTTGATTTTTTCTACTAGTTCATTTTGAGATATAAGTTGACCTTCTTGAATTTCTTTACGGGTAATTAATACACGTTCAATGATTTGTTCATCAGTTAAAGAAGGGAAGACTGTAGAATCATCTTCAATTACTTTTACAAAATCCAATGATTTAACATACTCCATAAAAGCTTGAACTTTTGGATTGGTAGAGTCATTTATATGAAAAGTAAAAGCCATTATTTCTTTTTTACCAAATATAAAGAATTGTATTTTTTTTTCAAAATATTTTAAGTCTTTACTTTATTGATATTCTAAACCAAAAGGCATAACTTTGTTAAACAACTAAAAAATAAATTATGTCAGAA
Organism: Flavobacteriia bacterium; assembly: GCA_947458955.1. GTDB lineage: Bacteria > Bacteroidota > Bacteroidia > Flavobacteriales_D > Crocinitomicaceae > CANHVK01. The sequence goes on from CANGZT010000005.1 coordinate 23,122, forward strand.
GTTTTGGCTGGAGTTGAAATCCAAGAAATATTAGAACAATTAGGAATTGAAACTACAAATAGTGGTGCGTCAACAGGTAGTTTTTGGTACCAAACAAAAGGAGAAACGATTCACTCGTATTCTCCAGTTGATGGTAAATTAATCGCTTCTGTTACTGCTGCTACAGAAGAAGAATATGAAAAAGTAATTGTTAAAGCACAAGAAGCTTTCAAACAATGGAGACAAATTCCTGCCCCTAAAAGAGGAGAAGTAGTTCGTCAACTGGCAGTGAAATTAAGAGAATACAAAGAGCCTCTAGGTAAATTGGTTTCTTATGAAATGGGGAAATCATTACAAGAAGGTTTAGGTGAAGTACAAGAGATGATTGATATCTGTGATTTCGCAGTAGGTCTTTCTCGTCAGTTATATGGTTTAACAATGCACTCTGAGCGTCCTGAACACAGAATGTATGAACAATACCATCCACTTGGATTAGTAGGAATTATTTCTGCTTTCAACTTCCCAGTAGCTGTATGGAATTGGAATACGGCTTTAGCTTGGGTGTGTGGTGATGTATGTGTGTGGAAGCCATCTGAAAAAACACCGTTGACTGCGATTGCTTGTCAAAAAATTACAGAAGAAGTATTTACAGATAATGATGTTCCGGAAGGAGTATCTTGTTTAGTAATTGGTGGTGCTGAAATCGGAAAAAAATTAACTGCTGATACACGTGTACCTTTAATTTCTGCAACTGGTTCTACTCGTATGGGTAAATCAGTAGGTGAGGTTGTTGGTGCTCGTTTAGGCAAATCGTTGTTAGAATTAGGAGGTAACAATGCAATCATCATTACGCCAACTGCTGATTTAAAAGTGGTTGTTCCAGGTGCCGTTTTTGGTGCTGTAGGTACTGCAGGTCAGAGATGTACTTCTACAAGAAGATTAATTATACACGAAGATGTATATGATACAGTGCGTGACGCTATCGTAAAAGCTTATGGACAATTAAAAATTGGAAATCCATTAGATACAGCGAACCACGTTGGTCCATTAATTGATAAAGATGCTGTGGCTGCTTACGAAAATGCATTGAAGCAAGTGGTTGCTGAAGGTGGAAAATTATTAGTTGAAGGAGGAGTACTTTCTGGAGAAGGTTATGAATCTGGATGTTATGTGAAACCTGCAATAGCTGAGGCGAAAAACGATTTCAAAATTGTTCAACACGAAACATTTGCACCGATTTTATATTTAATGAAATATTCAGGAAGTGTAGAAAACGCAATTGATATTCAAAATGGAGTTCCTCAAGGATTATCGTCTGCGATTATGACAAATAACTTGAAAGAAGCTGAAGCGTTTTTATCTGCAGCTGGTTCTGATTGTGGTATCGCAAATGTGAACATTGGTACTTCAGGTGCTGAAATCGGTGGTGCATTCGGTGGTGAGAAAGAAACAGGTGGTGGTCGTGAGTCTGGATCAGATGCTTGGAAAGTATATATGAGAAGACAAACAAACACAATCAACTATTCTGATACTGTTCCGTTAGCGCAAGGAATCAAATTTGATTTATAAGATTGATTTTTAAATAGATGTTTGAAAGGTGGCTTTATGCCACCTTTTTTTGTGCTTTAAATTTATATTTTACCATTAAACATTTTTAAATCTTAATGGTTTAGCACCATTGTTTTAATTTTAATAGATTGTTTTTAAGTTATTTAAAAAAAAATTGTTAAAATTTCAAAAAGAATTTAAACAAGCGTTTAAAAAATCTATATTTTTACACGCACAACTAGAAGAATTATGGAAAAAGACCATTCTGCTGAAGTAAAAATATTAGATGCAGCCCGACATATTTTTGTTGAGAAAGGCTTTAATGGTTGTTCTTCAAGAGAGATTGCGAAAGAGGCAGGAATGAATGTTGCTCTTGTGAATTATTATTTCAAAAGCAAAGAGAACTTATTCCATTTGGTCGTTTCTTCTATTATGAAAGAATTTGCGCATTCAATTTTTGAGGTGTTTAAAAGTGATTTATCGTTAGAACAAAAAACAAGAATTTTAATTGAGAATGAATTCGATTTGTTAGCTCGTCATCCTGAAATACCAAGTTTTATCATTGGAGAATTAAGTAAAAAAGATCAAAATTTCTTTCAATGCCTCGATTTTGAAAATGAAATTGAAAAAGCAAGTATTCACAAACAAGTTTCTGAAGCGCAAGCAAATGGTGGAATGCGAAAAATTGATTTCGTAAATATTATGTTATTGATTATGTCCAATTGTCATTTTCCATTTTTAGCAAAACCAATGATCCAAACGGTTCATTCAGTAACAGATACACAATATCAAGATTACCTTAAAATACATAAACAGTATGTAACGGAAATGGTAATAAATTACTTATTTCCAACTAAATAAATAAAATGTGATTATGAGAAAAAAAATAGTCATCGTAAGTATGTTGTTTTTGAGTTCTATTATTGGAAGAACTCAAACATTTGATTTGGAAAAATGCTTAAAAATGGCAGATACAGCCAATCCAGTCATTAGAAATGCAAAACTAGACGTTGCAATTACGACGAAACAAGTGTTAGCTTATGAAACGGCTTTGCTTCCAAAGTTGTTTTTTGCAGCTGATTATAAATACAATGCAATTATTCCAGGGCAGTTAATCCCCGGAGAAATTGCCGGAATGCCTCAAGGAACCTTTGTGGCGGTTCAATTCGGAGTTCCATATAACCTGAGTAACGCACTTCAACTTAATCAAATTCTGTACAATCCCCAAGTAAATGCGGGAATTAAAGCATTGAAAGTGAGTAAGGAAGTGTCAGAATTACAATCAGAGGCTACAACTCAAAATGTGAAATATCAGTTAATTCAGACCTATTATAACTTGCAAGCATTGAACAAACAATTAGCGTTTGTGAAAGAAAATATTATCAATATTGATAAGATGTATGCCAACATGCAAGCGATGTATGAGCAAAAAATGATTTTAGCGACTGAATTAGATAAAATGAACATCACTCGTTTATCGCTTAAGAATCAAGAACAAACGTTAATTTCAAATAAGGAAAAGACTGAAAATTATCTGAAACTCATGATAGGAAAAAACATTCAGGATAAAATTGATTTTCAACGCGAAGAAGATGTTCAAAAACCTTTAATTATTGATCAAAAAACAATTAACCCTATTGATGTAAAATTGATTCAGACACAACAAAAATTAAATCAAGCAGAACGTCAAGGTATTAATATGGCATATTTGCCTGTATTATCAATGTATGGTACTGCATTATATAGTTATAACTACCGTCCAGAAAGTGATTTTGGAAAAGGGATAAACGGAGCAATCGTGGGATTAAAGCTAGATTGGACTTTATTTGATGGTCTAGAAAAAATGTATAAGTCGAAACAAAATAAGTTAACACGACAAAAATTAGATTCTCAATTGGATTTTGCTAAAAAACAATTAGAGGTAAATATTGAAAATGCTAAAAAACAAGTAGAAAATCAATTGCAATCTTTGGTTACAAGTCAAGAGCAATTAGTATTAGCTGAGAAAGTACAAAATCAAGCAAAATACTCTTACGAACAAGGAGTGATTAGTTCAAACGATTTATTGAAGAGTGAAAATGACTTGTATCAAGCACAAACGAATGTCGTGGTTGCTTACGTACAATTAAGAATGGCTGAATTAGAATTATTAAAAATTACAGGTAATATTAAATAAAAATAGTTATGAATAAGAAAGGAATAATAATCATCGTTTTAGTTTTCGGTTTGGTGACTTTAGGAGTGTTAAAATTGAAGAAAAACAAAGAGGACGTTAAAGGTAAATTATACATACATGACACAACAGCTCCCATTTTGGTAGAATCTCAAAAACCAAAAATGCATGCTTTTGATAAAGCATTTGCATTCTTAGGTACATTCGAAGCTATTCGCCAAAATACCATAGGTTCTGATGTAGCAGGTAAAATAATCAAAATGAATGTGCAAGAAGGAGATAAAGTTTCTAAAGGGCAAGTGATTGCAAAATTAGATGATGAGATGTTAGCTCTGCAGTTAGAAAGTGCTTCGGTAAATGTTGAAATGAACAAAAATGACGATGCAAGAAATAATAATCTAATCAAACAAAATGCCATTTCTGGTGTGCAAAGCGAAAAAACAAAATTAGCATTAAAAGCAGCAGAAGCTCAATACAAGTTAATTAAAAAACAATTGAAAAACACATCAATCACTGCTCCATTCTCTGGGGTTGTAACCAAGAAAATGATTGATTTAGGAAGCGTTATTGGAGCTGGGACTCCATTGATCGAACTAACAGATATCTCTTCATTGAAATTAACGATATCTGTTCCAGAAAGAGATATCTTAAAGTTTAAAGTCGGACAAAAAGTGATTTTAAATGCAGATGTTTATGGAAGCAAAGAGTTTAAAGGAACAGTTTCCAGCGTATCATACAAGGCTGATGCGAGTCATAATTTCAAAATTGAAATCACTACTCCTAATTCAAAAGAGCATCCTTTAATGGCGGGTATGTATGGTTCTGTTGCCTTGAATAATAGTAAAGCAAAAACAGCATTAGCAATACCTAGAAAAGCATTGATTGGTTCAACTAAAAAATCTAAAGTATTTGTTATCAGAGGAGGTAAAGCGAAATTAGTTTCTTTTACTGCTGGAATTGGAGATAGTGAATTTATAGAAGTAGTTGATGGTCTATCTGAAAATGATTTAGTTGTAGTGAAAGGACAAATCAACTTGCAAAATAATACAAACGTAATTACTGAATAATAAGAAAGTTATGACACTTACCGAAATTTCAATAAAACGTCCATCCTTAATTATCGTAATTTTTACGGTACTTATAGGTGGTGGTTGGTTGAGTTACAAACAATTAAGCTATCAATTGTTGCCTGATTTTGCTCCGCCAATTTTAACGATTACCACTACTTATCCTGGCGCTTCTCCTTCTATCGTTGAAAACCAGGTTTCTGAACCATTGGAAGATGCTTTAAGTGGATTAGAAAACATAAAAGAAGTAACTTCTTTTTCATTGGAAAACGCTTCGATTGTAATGCTTGAGTTTGATAACTCAGTAGATCTAGAATCTGTGATGCAAGATGGTCAACGAAAAATTGAAGCAATAAAGAAAAATCTTCCAGAAGATTGTGATAATCCTGTTATTGCAAAAATTGATCCCAATGCTTCTCCTGTATTACAACTTTCAGTAACCGCTAAAAATCTTTCAGATAGAGCGTTTTTCGAATTGATGGATAATGAAATTTTACCCTTACTAAAACAAACAAAAGGGGTTTCTGAAATTAATGTGCTTGGTGGTGAAAGAAGAGAAGTTAGGGTTGATATTGATAAGGAAAAAGCGAAATTGGCTAATATTTCCTTAGCATCAATTAATCAGGCAATTGCAACTGCAAATATTGAATTTCCTACAGGAAAAGTGAAGAGTATAGATGAACAAATGACAGTTCGTTTAGCAGGGAAATATAAAACAGTTGATGAATTACAAAATTTGATCATTGGTGGTAATGGGTCCTCGATAATTCGTCTCAAAGATATTGCTGATGTATTTGATGGATCTGCTGATCAATTAACGATTAGTAGATACAACGGTATCAATGGAATTGGTTTAAGAATTAAAAAACAATCGGATGCAAATGCGGTTGAAATGTCAAAACTTTCTAAGCTGAAGTTTAAAGAATTAGAAGAAAAATATAAAAAAGAAGGGTTAAAATTTGTAGTGGCGACAGATACTTCTTTACCAACTATTCAAGCGGTTGATGCAGTATTCCACGACTTAGAATTGGCTATTATTTTGGTAGCTGCTGTAATGTTATTGTTTTTACATAGTTTGAGAAATGCGATTATCGTTTTGGTTTCTATACCTGCATCGTTGATTTCAACATTTATTGCAATGTATTTATTAGGCTATACCTTAAACTTAATGACACTATTAGCAATGTCTTTGGTGATTGGTATTCTTGTGGATGACTCGATTGTGGTACTAGAAAATATCTACAGACACCTTTCTATGGGGAAGGATAGTCGCAAAGCAGCTTTAGATGGAAGAAATGAAATCGGTTTTACTGCATTGGCAATTACATTCGTTGATGTCGTTGTATTTACTCCAGTAGTATTCGTACAAGGTACAATTTCTGATATTTTACAACAATTCTCCATTGTCGTTGTGATTTCTACCTTGATGTCATTGTTTGTTTGTTTCACTTTGACTCCTTGGTTAGCTTCTCGTTTTGCTAAAGAAACACATTTATCTAAAGGTAAAATTTGGCAATGGCCATTGATTTGGTTCGAAAAAAGAGTATCAATTTTTACTGAATCCTATGTTAAAGTGGTGGCTTGGGCTTTACGTCATAAGTTGATTACTGGTTTAGGAATTTTAGCCTTGTTTATTGGCTCTGGAGCGGTTATGGGCTTGGGGATTGTAGGTCAAGAGTTCGTTGCACAAGGGGATCAAGGTAAATTTATGATTAAATTAAAGTATGATAAAAGTACACCGTTCAATGAAAACAATGCGACAACTTACGCTATAGAACAATTCATTTTGCAACAGCCTGATGTGAAAATGGTGTTTTCTAATGTGGGAGGGCCAAGCGCTGGTATGGGCGCAGCATCTTTTGGGAATGAATCTCGTTCAGAATTGACAGTTAAATTAAAAGATGGTGTTCAAGATCGTATTCCTACCGCAAATTATATGAATGAAATTCGTAAACGTATCGAAACTAAATTTGCTGGTATTGAAGTGAAAGCGATCAATATTGGAATGGTAGAATCGGAAGAAGCACCAATCGAGATTTTCTTAGCAAGTAGTGATTCAGAATTATTAATGGACGAAGCTAGAAGATTAAAAGAGGCGATTTTAGTTATGCCGGGCGCTAAAGATCCAACAATCTCTACGGATGATATTTCACCTGAAATTCGTATCGAATTAGATAGAGAAAAAATGGGACAACTAGGTTTACCGATTGCTGTGGTAGGTATGCAACTTCAAAATGCTTTGTCGGGAAATAATTCTTCTAATTTTTCAGAAAAAGAAAATGAATATGATATCCGCGTGATGTTGAATCAAGGAGACAGACAAAATGTGGATGATATCAGAAATATGAGCTTTACTACAACAAGAGGAAATGTTGTAGAATTGGAAGAGTTTGCCGAAATTACAGTTGAAAATGGTTTTGGCTCATTGGAACGTAAGAATCGTTTGAGTTCAACTACCATTCGTGCGTATGTATTAGGTACACCTGCTGGTACTCTTGCTCAAAAAATTCAAGAGTATTTAGATAAGCAACCGCTAAACGAAAATGTTCGAATGATTTGGGGTGGTGAAGTGAAAAGACAAAAAGAGGGTTTTGGAGCAATGGGTACGGCAATGTTAATCGGTTTGATTTTGGTATATCTGATTATGGTTGCATTGTATGATAATTTTGTATACCCATTTGTTGTATTGTTCTCAATTCCAGTTGCTCTAATTGGTGCTTTATTAGCTTTGAACTTATCTGGTTCTAACATAGGAATTTTTACGATGCTAGGGATGATCATGTTATTAGGTCTAGTTGCCAAAAACGCCATTTTAATAGTCGATTTTACAAATCATTTAAAAGCAGCAGGCAAAAACGTAACAGAGGCTTTACTTGAAGCTGTTCGTGAGCGTATGCGTCCTATTTTAATGACTACAATTGCCATGGTTATTGGTATGATTCCAATTGCAATCGCTAAAGGTTCAGGTGCAGAATGGAAAAATGGACTTGCGTGGGTGTTAATTGGTGGTTTATTAAGTTCCATGTTTTTAACTATCATTTTGGTGCCAGTAATGTATTACACCGTAGATGCGATTAAGTTTAGAATTTCAAAACGTCGAAATTCTTTGTAGTGAAAAAATATATGTTGTTACAATAAGCGATGTATAAAATTCAGAAGTTTTGATAATAAGTCCCAACCATATTCGGTTGGGATTTTTTTTGGTACATATTTTGATTTAATTTAAATTGTAATATTAATTCTTAGAATCATGAAGACTTTATTTTGTATATCACTAGCAACATTCGGTTTATCATCTTTTGTGTTGACTGATTATAAAGAACCTGTTGATTATGCTTCATCAATTTTCAGAAAAGTGGAGCAAACTTCATTTAAAGAAGGGGAACAATTAGATTATACAATTCATTATGGATTAATCGATGCTGGATTTGCCCGTTTGGAATTAAAAAAAGAAGATACTAAGATCAATGGAAGGGAAGTATTTCATAGTGTAGGAACAGGAAAAAGTTTGGGTGCTTTTGATTGGTTTTTTAAAGTCAGAGATAAATATGAGACCTATATTGATGCGGAGGGTATTTTTCCACATGTATTTAGAAGAGATGTAGATGAAGGAGGGTATACCATCAACCAAGAGTATCGATTTTATCAACACAAAAATATGATTGATAATGGAAAGGAAAAAGTTTCCGATGCTCCTAGTTATGTACAGGATATGCTTTCATCCTTTTATTATGCTAGAACCTTAGATTTCTCTAATGCAAAAAAAGGGGATGTATTCACCATTTACTCTTATGTTGATGAAAAAGTATTCCCGATCAAAATAAAATATAAAGGGATTAAAAATGTAGAGATTCGAGCTGGAAAATTTAAATGTTATTTATTTAATCCTGTTGTTCAAACAGGTCGTGTTTTTAAACATGAAGAAGATTGTAATTTTTATATTACCTGCGATAAAAATAAAATTCCTTTATTGATTGAGACAAAATTAATGGTAGGCTCTATAAAAATGGAACTCACGGGTTATAAAGGTTTGATGGAGAGATTAACCAAACTAGATTAAAACAAAAAAGGCTGATAAAATCAGCCTTTTTTTGTGGGAGCGGAGGGAATCGAACCCCCGACACAAGGATTTTCAGTCCTTTGCTCTACCGACTGAGCTACGCTCCCATCCTTTTCGTGAGTGCAAATATACAAATAAAATTATTACTTACAACTATTATCGTTTTTTTTTGATTTTTTAGGGTACATTTGTATAAAATCAAGGAAAAATGGATACAACTATTGTTGTTGACGCAGGTAATACAAGAATTAAAACAGGTGTTTTTAAGGGAGATAGGTTACAAGAAGTTCTTTACTTTGGTAGTGAGGATTGGAATGCTTTAAAGTCTTTTTTACTCGAACATCGTTTTGAAAATACAATTGTCTCTTCTGTTCGATCTGAAAAGGAAACACGTTGGATACTACAGTTGTTACACAATCCAATTCGTTTTCATTCGGGTATGGATTTACCTCTAAAAAACAAATATACTACTCCTGATACTTTGGGGGCTGACAGATTAGCAAATGTTGTAGCAGCTGGTACATTAGCAAAAGGAGCTGCACTAGTATTAGATATCGGGACCTGTATCAAATTTGATATCATCGATGATCAAAAAACATACTTAGGTGGTTCTATTTCACCAGGTATCAATTTAAGGTATAAATCATTAAATGATTACACAGGAGCATTGCCTTTGATCGAAGATAATTCAAAAGCAGAATGGTTTGGTGATTCAACGAGTGCTTGTATTCATGCTGGTGTTATGCAAGGAATTCAAGGAGAAATTAACTACTTTTTAGATTTTTACTCTAGTAAGTTTCCAGATTTAACAATTTTTGTCACAGGTGGAGATGCACATTGCTTTGATTTTCAAATTAAAAACAACATTTTTGTTGAACAGAATCTGACCCTATATGGCTTATTCTATTCTTTGTAATAATATGAAACGTGTTCTATTTTTATTGAGTTTGGTTTTGGGTAACATATCTTTTGCTCAACAATTTACAAAAAGTCCCTATAGTATAAATGGTTTAGGTGAGGAAGATTATGTAGGAAATGCCACTTTCACAGCACTTGGAAATACAAGATCGGTATACATCGACTCTACCGTGTTAAATATTTATAATCCTGCTTCTTATGCTTTCTTATCTCATGGACAACCTATTTTTTCAACAAGTGCCTATATTCAAAATTATCAATTTGTTGAAAATAAATCTATTGCAAAAAATAATGCTTTAGCACTAAGTCATATGGCTTTTGGATTTTCATTTAAAAATAGATTTGGTTTAGTTTTTGGATTTAGACCGCTAACAAACACTGGTTATGATGTATTAAATACTTCAATAAATCTATTGACAAATGATACTATAAGTACGCAATTTTATGGTTCTGGAAATATAACTTATGCATTTACAGGATTGGCATTTAAAATCTTAGAACTTGAAAAACATAAACTTTCATTCGGTGCTAATTTAGGGAACGTTTTTGGTACAAATACACATAGACAAACGGTTAATATTCAAAATGAATTGATTGGAAGTGTGAAACAAAATACGTTGAAAATAAATGGCTTTAATCCAGAATTTGGTTTTAATTACCAGATATTATTTTCTAAGTCTTCCAATCTATCAGTAGCTGCAATTTATAAATCGAAAGTAACCCTAACATCTGAAAGTAAAACAGCTTTAATTAGCGCTTCTGACTTTAAAAATGAAAATTCATTTGATACACTTGACTATGAAATATCTAAAGGTAATGTCTTTAATCCTTCCTCCGTTGAAATTGGTTTAAAGTATGATTTTACAAAGTATTTGAACAGAGCATCCTTGAGAATCCCGCAATTGATATTACTTGCCTCTTATAAAAATACACGTTGGAGCGAACTTAATTCAACAACAAATCTTTCTACTTCGTTCAATGATGCAACCCATTTTAATTTTGGTTTACAATTTGCCCCTCATGTGGATTTTTATGACCGATCAAAGTCGATTTCTTTTTTATCGCGTATTAGATATCGTATGGGGTATGAATATGCATTACTTCCTTGGTCATTAAATTCAAAACAACTTACTTCATCTATTTATTCGATTGGCTTTGGATTTCCGATTACATCACAAAGAACACTTTCTTCTATAAATTTCGCTGTGAATTATGGAGAAAGAGGAAATGGAAATTCACAAGATTTCATAGAAAAACAACTTGGTTATAGTTTGGGTATTACCATTTCTCCTGCTTTTTATGATCGTTGGTTTAAAAAGAATAAAATTGACTAATCCAGCGTTTATATTCTTACTGTTATTTTCGTTGGTATTTATTTCTTGTGAAAATGATTTAGAGGAAATAAAAAAAGTTTCTGAAATACCAGGAGCTCCGGAAGAACGTACGAGGGATTTAGAATTGATTTATTCAGATAGTGGACAAGTAAAGGTTTTATTAAATGCAACTCTAGCAGAATCATATTATAAGCCAACACACGTCATAAAGTTTTCTGAGGGAGTTAAGGTTCGTTTTTTTAATCCTGATGGGTCAATTAAAACCGTTCTTACTGCTAATTATGGAGAAATAATTCAAAATGAAGGTAAAATGATCGCTCGTGACTCCGTAGTGATGAAAAATTTGAATAAAGCTCAACAAATGGAAACGGAGGAATTGATCTGGAACCAAACTACGCAAGAAATAAAATCCTCTCGATCTGTGGTTGTTAAGACCAAAGATGGTCGTTTTTATGGAGATGGAATTATCACCACTTCTGATTTTAGTGAATATCAATTCATAAAACCGAGGGGAACATTAAATCTTAAAAATTAAATTATGAATACATACAATAAAGTAATGCTTTATTTTTGGTTGCTTGCATCCATCATAACTTTTGGAGTAGTAACATTTAAAGGATTTCAAGAAGGATTTGATCGTTGGTCAATTTATTATTTATTTAGTGGATTATCACTATTAATGTATTTTGTACGAAAATGGATGATAAAACGCATGCAGAAACATATTGAATTTCTTCAAAATCAACAAAAATAAAAATGTCTCCCAACATTGAAATTTTTACTGATGGGGCGGCTAAAGGAAATCCCGGAAATGGGGGATATGGTGCTATATTGCGCTTTCAAGGAAAGGTAAAAGAGTTAGCTCAGGGTTATCGCTTGACTACCAATAATAGAATGGAATTGATGGCGATAATAGTAGCATTAGAATCGTTAAAAACAAATAAATTTCCTGTTGTAATTACTTCTGATTCAAAATACGTGATAGATGCAGTTCAGAAAAAATGGGTTTTCGAATGGCAGAAAAAAGGATTTAAAGGCAAAAAAAATTCGGATCTATGGAACCGTTATCTAAAAGTAGCTGTAAATTTTCAAATATCTTTTCGTTGGGTGAGAGGCCATAATGGTCACCCTGAAAATGAACGATGTGATTATTTAGCCGTACAAGCAGCTGAAAGTAATAATTTACTGATAGATGTAGGTTATGAAAATTCCTTAGAGAGTAATACCCTTTTGTAGCATACAAGCTTTAATAAAGGTATAAATTAGAGGGTGAGGTATTTCTCTTGTTGATGAAATTTGTGGTGAAAAACCACAAGCAAGGTAAAAGTTTCTATTTGTTAAACTTATCACTTCAACCTCTTCGAATTCATTGTAAGCTTCAATATTGATAAATTCATCTACAAGATAAGTCAGTACCTTTGGATAAAGACTGTAACGAGATGAAGTAAGTTCTTGTGTGTTGTGATTGGTATATAGTTGAATAAGTTCTTTGGAATGGGGTACAATGTTAATCTCTTCAAACTGTTGCCCTTCCACTAAATTATCAGAAATAAGTTTTTCTCCTTTCAGATTTAGATTATTTCTTGCAATCAATACATCAATCAACGTTTTATAACCGTCTCCTGTGATGAAAATGGGTTGTGGTTGTTGTATGAGAAAATCGATGATACCACCAAGAAAAAAATCGTTTTTATAGGGCCCTGGAGCAACCCAAATACCATCATAAATTTTTAATTGATTAGTAGATAGTTGGCTTGCTTCTTGGAGTTTAATCCAGTAATAACTTATTTCTACTTCTAAAAAATAACTAGCATGATCTATTGCTAAATTCGTAGCATGGTGTGAATTATACGTAAAGTTGTAATCACCAATAATTGCTATTTTGATGCTACGGCTCATCAATTATCTTGTAAACCAACCTTTAAATTCAGCGTTTTTTATTTCAATAGAATCTTTTATTGTGTCTAAGTTTTCAATATAAGTTCTATAAACTTTACAATTAAATCTGCAAATAAATTTTGAGTAATCGTTATTCACATCTGACTCTTGCTTTACTCCAATAAACTGAACACTATTTCCTCTTGTTAACGAATCACTCAACCAAATTCTACCTAATTTATCTTTGTATTGAACTTCGAAACCATAAGAACCGCTTTTAGAATATCTTGGTTTCGTATTTTGATTCATAAATTCACTGAACAATTTCATTGTTGGATTTTCAGTTAAGTTGTAGTCCCAAAGAACACTTCCTAGACCAATTCGTACTGAACCCTTAATAGATTCAGATTTCATTTCTGCATAATACACAGCTTTAGATGCTTGTCCTGTCCCCTGAACTGTAGTTTTAGTAATCGTTGGAAAACAATCATAATCATCCACGTTTTGAACCCATTTGATATTCGTTCCGTTTATGTCTCCTTTGAAATATGCAGTTAAATCTACTTTTTGTGTTGGTGCTGGTATAATTTCTGGTTTAATACAACCAACAATTAATAAAGCAAAAGGCAAGAACCATAAATAACCAAGTTTACGCATAGGATGAACTTATTTGTTAGTACGTTTATTCTTTCAAAGATATAAAAAACACTTTAATTTTTAGTATAATACGGAAATATTCACAAATAGTTGTCTATGCGCTAATTTTTTTTGCTTGATTAATTTCGATCACTTCCTCAAACTCGAAAGTATCTAATTCGATCGAGGTTCCTTCCATCGTATATAAAGTTGCACTATCATTGATTTTAGTTTCTCTAAAATAGGAGTAAACATCAATAAACTGAGTAAGTTGTTGAATTTTCCCAACCAGTTTATTTAGTTGTGAGAAATTAATTACCAATTCATTCTGGTAGCTTAATTCGTTTACCTTTATTGTACATTTGATTGTAACTTCATTTACATTTGATTGAAATTCTATTTTTTCAATCATAATTTTTTTGAGTAGTGTTTTCATGGTTTCTAAAATTTACACTACAAAGTTCATGTAAGATCAACGTAATCTAGTTACGTTCTAAAAATAGTCCTCTAATTTTTTTGAAAATTAGTATTAAATCGCAAGACAAAACTATTTTTGCAATTCAAACGAATTATTATGAAATACGAATCACTTCCTAAACAATTATTTATAAAAAATAGAGCCAAATTTACAGCTAAAATGAGACCTAATACCTTAGCTGTGTTCAATTCTAATGACATTTTCCCGATAAGTGCAGATAGTACGATGCCTTTCCAACAGCACAGAGATATCTTTTATCTATCCGGTGTAGATCAAGAGGAGTCGATTTTGGTAATTTTTCCAGATGCTAAAAATGAAGCTCATAGAGAAATTTTATTTTTGAAAGAAACAAATGAAACTATTGCAATTTGGGAGGGTGAAAAATTAAATAAAATACAAGCTTTCGAATTATCTGGGATAAAGACAGTTTACTGGCTACAACAATTTCAAGTGATTTTTAATCAATTGATGTCTGAAGCCGAAGGAATTTATTTTAATACAAACGAACATTTGCGCGCAGTAACAGAGGTAGAAACGCGTGAAGATCGTTTCATCAAAAAATGTAAATCTGATTACCCTGCTCACACCGTTTATAAAAGTGCGCCAATTTTGCACGCGATTCGATCCATAAAAGAAGAGGAAGAATTGAAATTGATGCAAAAAGCGTGTGATATCACTAAAAAAGGGATTGAACGATTATTGAAATTTATTAAGCCAGGAGTATGGGAATACGAAATTGAAGCTGAATTGGCACATGAATTTTTGATAAATCGTTCGAAAGGGTTTGCTTACACTCCTATCATTGCTTCTGGTAAAAATGCTTGTGTACTTCATTATATTGAAAACAACAAACAGTGTAAAGATGGAGATTTAATCTTGCTTGATGTAGGTGCTGAATATGCTAATTATGCTTCTGATTTAACCCGTTGTTTACCTGTAAATGGACGTTTTACAGAGCGTCAGAAAGAAGTTTATAATGCAGTACTTCATGTTAAAAATGAGGCGCAAAAATTATTAGTACCTGGAACGATTATTCCTGAATACCATAAGGAAGTTGGTAGAATTATGGAAAGTGAATTGATTAAATTGAAATTGATTGACTCTAAAGATATTAAAAATCAAAATCCGGATTGGCCTGCGTATAAAAAGTATTTTATGCATGGTACATCTCACTTCCTAGGCTTGGATACACATGATGTTGGATTATTCAATGAACCGATTCAAGCTGGGATGGTATTTACTTGTGAACCTGGAATCTATATTCCTGAGGAAGGAATTGGAATTCGAATCGAGGATGATTTAGTGGTTACAAATGATGGAAAACCTTTCAACCTAATGGCGAATATTCCAATCGAAGTGGATCATATCGAAGCATTAATGAACGTCTAATAAAATGCTATATCATAAAATAGAAGGAGAAGGAAAAACCTTCGTTTTTTTACATGGATTCCTGGAGTCGTCTACAATGTGGAAGTATTTAAATTTAAGTGCTTTAAATGCTAAAAAAATTATGATTGATTTACCAGGACATGGAAAAAGTAATGACGTATTACCTACTTCTCCTTCTATTCTTTACATGGCTGAAAAAGTGAATCAAATTTTACTATTAAACCCTGAGGAAGAGTTCATTGTAGTTGGCCATTCGATGGGGGGATATGTAGCTTTAGAATTAGCTAAAATAAATACCTCCGTTTCTAATGTGATTTTACTGAATTCTAATTTTTGGCAAGACAGTATTGAAAAACAAAAGGATAGAAATCGTGTTGCCGAAATTATAAAAAGTGCAAAGGATAAGTTTATACAGGAGGCTATTCCGAATTTATTCTCATATCCTGAAAATTACCAAGAACAAATTAACGAAATCATTCAAGAAGCGAAATCGTTTACAGTAGAAGGTATATCTTTTGCAACCAAGGCTATGCGTGATCGTGAGAATAACACATCATGGGTAAATATGTATTCAAATAAAGTGCACGTTATTCAAGGAGAATTAGATAAAACAGCACCTTTAGCGGTGATGCTTGAAAAACTTCCAAAAAAAGTTGAGTTTTCTTTAATACAAAATGTAGGTCATATGACCCACATTGAAGCGTCTAATAAGATTCTTGAAATTCTAAATTCCTTTAGTTAAAATCTTCCATTTCATCAATATTGGCACGTTGTATAAAACTTTTAACAAGTAGTGCAATTTCACTGATCATTGTAGATTTTTGATGATCAAAGGATTTGTCTTTCATACCCGATAATATCACTTGAGCTTCCATCAATTGTTCTTCTTCGAAAGGACCTTCAAGGTTTTCAAGAATAGTTAAACATTCAACCGATTCCATAAAAGTTCCCTCGACAGCAATTCGAACAAAGTAATCAAGATATTCACTGAAGTCTAAGGGTGAATTCCAAATAACAGATAAAATTTTACTTCGAATAGGCATAAATTCTTGCTCATCCAAAGCACTAATGAATGTTTCTTTACTGTCTGTATCTTTGATTGTACACAAAAACTCTACTAGTAGTTGATTTTTTTCATTATGCTCTTCAGTTGGGGTCAAAAGTCTTAAAATTGGGTAAATAACAGTTTCGTTTCCAATTAATTCTAATGCATCTAGAGCGGTTTGTACTTTTGTTATTGTTGATGATGTTAACTCTTTCAATAACGTATCTATTTTATCTTGTTTCTTTTGATTTCCCTTAACCATGGTCATTTTTTTTACAAAGGTAATAGAAATTTAACTTTTGTGCTTGTAAAGATTTTGTTTTTCATATATTTGATTTTCAAATATTTGTTTTAACTAATAAAATTTTAATAAGTTTTAGTACTTATTTTTGGCTTTGAAAAGCAACTTTTTTACACTTTTGCAGTATTATGTAAAAAAACGTATTATTATGGTTAGTTCAAAGTTTACAAATCAGGTTCATATTTCTTCGGAGATAACTGAAAAAATAAGAACAATCTATTTCAATTATTTTGTTTTTGTAGCGGTTATGGGCTTGGGTTTTTTATTTTTTTATTTTGGCTTAACTTTAGAACTTATACTTCTATCCATTTTAACTTTTTTAGTTTTTGTATTTATTAGATATGTATATAGTGATTTCGTAGATTTATCTTTAGTCGGAGAATACATGATTATTAAAAAGTCAGATAAAACTAGCTTGGTAGCTCCCATTAATATGATTAAAAAATGTAAATCTACTCGATTTCTAAATCTTATAATAACCACTGTTGAATTTAATTTAGACGGTATTAAACGAAAAGTTTTTTTTGTAAGCACGGATGAGAAAATATCTATGTTTAATACGCATAGAATAGAGCAATCGTTGAAAGTAGCATAAAAAAGCAAGCCATAAGCCGGGTTCTGTAACATCCGAAGATGTGCTATCATTTATCTAGTTCTACAATCGCTCATAGAATCCATCGACCTACCCTCCGTGTTTGGCGAGCAACCATTCATCAACTTGCATTGAATCCACGGTTTACATGGTCTTTCAGTCCGTAAGGTTTACCTTGCGACTTTTGTCACCAAAAGCCCGGTGGGCTCTTACTCCACCTTTTCACCTTTTCCGAAATTACTCTCGGTAGTTTTCCTTTCTGTGGCACTTTCTGTCTCGACGAATCGATCCTTCCTGTTAGGAAGTACGGCGCTCTGTACTGCCCGGACTTTCCTCCAATATTTCAGGCGATAGCTTGGCTTGCTTGGTAACAAAAGTATAAAACAAAATGAATTTATGATAAGTTTCTTTGTAATCAAACATTTTAGACTGAGCAAACGTCAAAGAAAAAAGAGATGAATAGAATGATTAGTTATTTTTTTAGTTTAAATATTCATCTATATCTTTTGTAGAATAAGATTTCTTAAGTTTTGAGAATGCAGTAAAAGTAAATTCTTTCGTTTTAAGATTGATTTTTTTAAATGCAGTTGATCCAACTGTATATATATGTTTCTTATTTATAATAATTAAAATATTGTTTTCTAAAGGATTAAATCCAAGATTATCTCCCGAATAGTAGGTAAAAATTTTATTTTTTCCTTTTTCAATAAGAAATATTTTCTGAGGTAGAATACTTGTTCCTTGATTATCAACAAAATTAGCTTTAACGATCAAATCATAAGGTAGATTGTTGGGACTATCTGAGTTATAAAAACCAAAATTTTTGACCTGAAATGTTCGATATACAACTTCCTCTCCCGTATCTTGTAATCCAAAATTGGTAAAAGAATCAGATGTAAAACTTCTATAACCTGCAAAAAAATTACGTGATCGTTCTGTTGATTGTTGATAAAGAGCTAACTGTTTAATGATTTTAAAATTACGATTGATAATTTCCATTTTTTTTGAATTGTATTTGTTGTGGATTTCATTGAATTTTTCGAGTGTTTGTTCATAGTTTATCGAATCTAAAACTGGATAGGCAAGTACTTCGTATCTTTTATTCAAACCAATAAAAGCGAATTTATATTCATTCTTATATTTTGTTTTCGTTATATCAACGTCATACCAATCTTCATTTGTTTTAGTGGAATCGAAATTTATATTTCGTGGAGAAACTTCAAATTGTAAATTCTTATATTCTTGTAATTCAGGGAAACTTCCTTTTGGAATTTCGATATCAAATTGAGCTCTTTTGGGATTGAGTATCTTGGGAATGATCTTATCTATTTCTTTACTTTTTCCATTTGCTAAATCTATGGGAGGTTTTATTTGAGTAGGTATATCTTTTCCTTTAGAAATCCATTTTCCTGCATTGTCCTTTAGATAATATTGATTGAATTTTGTCTTACGTGAATCTGAAGAAGCTAATTTCACTTGGATAGGGGAATCGCCATTAATCAGTAAAGAAGTTTTTTCTGCTTCAGCCTCAATCTCAAACATACCAGCAGATTCAAAATGGTATTTAGTACCTGCAGAGTCAAAGTCCATCGGAATACCAGCCAATATTGTTTCGCTTACTTTATGAAATTCTCGATATTTTAACGTTATAGGTCCGTGAACACTATTTTTCTTTTCATCCAAAAAGGTTCCTTTTTTGATTTCTATCAAGGAACCTGAGTCAAAAACAAGTGTAGTATCTCTATCATTGTTAATGACAAATGATTTTAAAGGATTTTCCTTAGTTGTTAGTTTGTCGTTTTTATTAGGTGTTTTTTTTGTTGATTTATCAATCAACGCATTATAACCAAGAAAACCAACGGTTCCTAATACAATAGTTGAAACTATTTTTAGGATTATTTTTTTTGATGCAGGGACTACTTTCATAATGATCGAATGAATTTATAAAATAAGAATTATTTCAATAACGCTAACAAACAATGGTTTATTACTTGAATTAATGATAAAACCTATTTTATTTCAATCTCACAAACAACCACAAACCAAAAATCATCAATAAGGAAGCTAGTGCAAAAACGGCACCAGGGTGAAAAGAGTAGATAATAGCAGCACCTAAAGGAACGATGACACGATAAAGTGCTTGCAGACTGTGGTTAGTACCTTGTAATACTCCTTGTTTACTTTCATCTACTGAAACCGAAAGGCGCGCATTATACGAAGGATCAAATAAACCCTCTCCAAGAACAATAAATGCAACTGCAGCAGCAATGTATAGTATCGATTGGTGAAAGGAACTTAGAAATAACAAACCTAAACCAATACTGAGTCCTATGAGTCCAATACTTCCAACCGTTTGTTCGGTCCACCTTTTTAGCATGATTGGGAGTAGAATAACGCGTGAAAGTATATCACACATACCCACTAACATAAATACTCCTCCAATGAAATGCGGACCCCAATGAAAAATTTCTTTCAAGAAAATACTTGTATTGAATTGCCAAATACCTAATCCTAAATAAAAGAAGGCTCCCATAAAGATTAAATTTTTCGCTTTTTTGAAAACAAAAACTTCCTTGAAATGAGAAAAAGTATTCATACTTTTTAATGAAATATGATGACTCCTTTTTTCTTTTGAAAGTGATTCTGGTAGAAAAAAGAAGGTGAAAAGCATAGACAAAACTGTAACTGCCGCTGTGGCATAAAAAGGAAGTGTAATAGAATACGTACCTAAAAATCCTCCAATGGCTGGACCTATCATAAAACCAATACCAATTGCTCCTCCTAAAATTCCAAACCATTTTCCGCGTTCTTCAGGCGCTGTGCTATCCGATACATAAGCAAATAAAGTACTTTGATTTCCAGCAGTTAATCCATCAATGATTCTTCCTAGAAATAAAATCCATAAAGCACCCCCCATACCCAATAACAAATATCCAACTGCGGACCCAAGTAAACTCAAGATTAAAATTGGTTTTCGTCCAAAACGATCGCTTAGCGCTCCAAAAATAGGCGCAGCAAAAAATTGACATAAAGCAAACACCGAAACCAAGGCGCTCATTGTACCTGCTAACTCTTTGTTTGTAACATATTCATTCAATAAAAACGGAAACAAGGGTAAAACGATTGTCATTCCCAATGCATTTAGTATGGTAATACAAACAATTAGCCAGAGGTGTTTTTTGGGGTGTGATTTCATAATGAACTGAAATTTAAATATTAAAAACCAATTAAAACAAAAAAGCCTCACATTTCTGTAAGGCTTTATATCAACAGCTATCGGACTTATGTGGTCCCACCTGGGCTCGAACCAGGGACCACCTGATTATGAGTCAGGTGCTCTAACCAACTGAGCTATAGGACCTTTTACATTTTTATGTAAAATAATTTTCTATAGTTGTTGATTCCTAGTATTCCTTTATGGTGAATTTCGGTGTGCAAATATACTAATCAATCCTAAATTTACAAGCGTACAATTACTATTTTTATAAAAATCAAAAATCATAATGCATAACCCTTAACCTATAATTATTATGAATCCTCCCAAAAAATGGAAATTAATGTTGATTACTTGGTTGTTTGTTTATCCTGTTATCAATATTTTATTTATAACCATCTTTCCTTTGATAAAAGATTTTCATCAATTAATTAAAACCTTGATTTTAACAGTTATTTTAGTACCTTTAATAGGAATATTTGTGCCAAAATTGCACAAAAAGTTTGATGGATGGATACGAAAATAGGTGCTTTACTTATAATTTTAATGACTTTTCTAACAGCTTGTTCGACGACAAAAAGCGCTGTTAATACAGATGTTGTCCGTAAGCCCGATTGTGGATTGCCTTTATATGTTTCGGAAAATGATACTGATGTTCGTGATGTTCACAAATGGGTAGTTTATAAATCGAAAAAAGATTATTCAACCTTAGTTCCTATCCAATTATCTCAAGACAAACAAACAATCCTATCATACCCAGCAAAAGAAGATTTAGTGCGAACAGGTAATAAAAATGCTTTACCGCTCGAAGGGGGATTTTTATTAGATCTGATTGGTGTTAATCAAAATACAGTTTTCACTAATTACAGCATAGAACAATTTCAACGTGTTTCTGCACCTTCGATCGAAGAACTAAAAAAAAATATCATTGAACTAGATCCTTTCGTTGAAATGTATTCATGTGATCGTAACTATGATAAAAATGAATTAAATAAATTTATTATTGATAATACAATCAGTAATAAATGCTTGAAAATAAAATAAACTAAAGCTTATATGAATAAAATAATCAAAACAATAAAGAGCAATTTTTTAATGTTTTTTGCTTTTTTAATTCCTTTTTTAAATGCTTTTGCTGGAGAAGTACCTCTAGATAGAGCGAAGTTAGTAGCTACGAATTATTTGTTGCATTTGACTAAACAAACGGTTAAAAGATCAGCTTCAGAGTTGTTGACCTTAGGACATACTTATAAATCAAGTAGCTTGAAACGTTCAGGTTCAACGAATTTAATTTTTGTTTTTAACAGAACAGATGGTCTTGGTTTTATTATCGTTTCCGCTGAAGATAATGTAAAACCAATTCTAGGGTATTCCTTAGAATCAAATTTTGATGAGTTAAATATTTCCCCACAAGTTGCTTATTGGTTGGGCGAGTATCAAAAACAAATTACAGAAGTAATCAATTCGAATTTGATAAATACACTTGAAAAACAACAATGGGATTTATTAGAAGCAAATCAATTTTCTCCGAAACGAGGAGCTACCGTAGTAAAGCCAATGCTCAAAACATCCTGGGATCAAAGTACATATTACAATGATTCATGTCCGTATGATAATACAGCTAAAAAAAGAACTTATACAGGTTGTGTTGCAACTGCGATGGCTCAGACCATGAAATATTGGGCTTATCCTACGAAGGGTACTTCTTCAAAAACATATACCCATAAAACATATGGAAATCTGAAAGCAAATTTTGGAGCTACAACCTATAATTGGCAAAACATGCCTAATTCTGTAACATCTAAAAATACTGAAGTGGCTCGTTTAATGTTTCATGTGGGAGTTGCATTAAGTATGAATTATGGCGCAGATGGAAGTAGTGCATATAATTCATACGATCCTAACTACGCTAAAGTACCTTGTACACACTTTGCTCTTCAAGATTATTTTGGATATGACGGCACTAAAATAGCGAGTGTGTTTAAGAGAAATTTTACCGATCAAGGTTGGTTAGATAAAATGAAGACTGAATTAAATCAAGGTCGTGTGGTAGTTTATGAAGGTAATGATGGATCTACAACGGGCCATTGCTTTATTTTAGATGGATATGATGCAAATAATTATGTGCACATCGATTGGGGTTGGTCAGGCTATTATAATGGTTATTATACGTTTGCTAACCTTGTGCCGAGTGGTACTGGTAGTGGTGGTGGTACAGGAAACTATTCTTCGAACCAAGGAGCGGTTATAGGTATTACACCAAAAGTTTCTGCGGTCCCTGTTGCTGATTTTAGTGCTAACGTAACTTCAACTTCTGTTGGTGGTGTAGTTTCGTTTACTGATTTATCTACGAATTATCCGTCAGCATGGTCTTGGTCAGTTTCACCTAATAATGCAAGTTTTGTTAATGGAACAGCGAATACATCTAAATATCCTGAACTCACTTTTTCTGCTCCAGGTAGGTATACTGTTACTCTAACGTCCACGAATTCGAAAGGGGGAAATACAATTTCGAAAACGGCTTATATAACCGTTAATCCTGCGCTTAACAAACAAGTGTGTGATACATTAACCAATTTTCTTAGTACAGAGAAAAAAGCATATGTACCTATTAAAGGAGGAGGATCACTTGCTGGACATCTTAGTGATTTAAATGGATTTGCTGAGTCTTATACAATGAGCAGTCCTTATACTCATATAAGTGGTGTATTTTTAGATTTTGCTAGAGCAGAGACAAATAACAATACTAGTACTATAAAAGTAAATCTTTACCAAAACAGTAGCGGTAAACCAGGTGCGATTTTAAGTTCCAAAACCGTTAAAATTTCAGATATAAAAGCAGATGTCGCTAATAAATTGGAAACTAAAGTGATTTTTGATGCACCGGTAGCTGTTACGGGTCAGTATTTTGTCGGTTTTGAAACAACAAATGCACCGGGTGATACAGTAGGAATTTACACCTCTTCAACCTCTGGAGTTACAACTAATACCGCTTTTATGAGATTTAGTTCCGATGGTTATTGGTGTTCATATACTGCTTGTTGGAGTTCATTGAAAATTCACTTAAAAGCTTCTCCAATGGTAGCGATTTTACCATCTGCTAATTTTACCATTTCGAATTCTCCGACTGTTATCAATACCAATGTTGATTTAGATGCTTCATTATCCACAAATGCTTATGCTTACAATTGGACAATAACTGGATCAACAATTCCGACCTCTAATTTTTATAAAGAAACAGTAAGTTATTCCAATGCTGGTACTTATGACATTAAATTAGATGCGATTGGAGGTTGTGGTAATACAACTACCATTACAAAACAGATTGTGGTTAATGCTAATTGTACCACTGCACCAAGTACACCTGGTCAAATATCAGGAGTAAGTACCATGTGCGTTGGTCAATCAAATGTAAGTTATACCATAGTTTCAGTAAGTGGAGCATCAAGCTATGTTTGGACTTTACCATCAGGATTAACAGGTACAAGTACGTCAAATACGATTAACGTTACAGCATCAAATACTCCATTATCTGGAAATATTCTTGTGCAAGCAAAAAATGCATGTGGAACGAGTCAAGCTAGTTCGTTTGCTGTTACATCTATTCTAAATACAACTCCAACATTTACCTCAGTAAGTCCAATTTGTACAGGTGCAACTTTAGGAGCATTACCAACAACATCGAACAATAGTATCACTGGAGCTTGGACACCAGCCTTGGATAATACGAAAACAACTACGTATACATTCACACCAACTTCCGGTCAATGTGCAAATACTACAACTTTGTCAATCACAGTTAATCCAAAAGTAACCCCAACGTTTACCTCTGTAAGTCCAATCTGTTCAGGTGCAACTTTAGGTGCATTACCAACAACATCGAACAATAGTATCATTGGAGCTTGGACACCAGCCTTGGATAATACGAAAACAACTACGTATACATTCACACCAACTTCCGGTCAATGTGCAAATACTACCTCTTTGTCAATCAAAGTTAATCCAAAAGTAACCCCAACGTTTGCTTCTGTAAATCCAATCTGTTCAGGAGCATCTTTAGTTGCATTACCAACAACATCAATCAATAGTATCACTGGAGCTTGGTCACCAGCCTTGGATAATACGAAAACAACCACGTATACATTTACTCCAACTTCCGATCAATGTGCAAATACAACTACTTTGTCGATTACTGTGAATCCATTAATAACACCAACGTTTGCTTCTGTGAGTCCAATTTGCTCTGGAGAAACTTTAGGTGAATTACCAACAACATCAATTAATAGTATCACAGGAACTTGGTCACCAGCGTTGGATAATACA
>CANGZT010000006.1 GCA_947458955.1 Flavobacteriia bacterium
CATTTATTTAAAACCTTTGTTGGATCTTGGTTTGTTGTCATTTACTGATTTGAATTACCTAAAAAGTAAACAGCAAAAATATCAAACAACAAAAACAGGAATTGAATTAATTACTGAAAGACAATTGTCCTTATTTTGAATTAGTTAGTAGAGGTTTGATTACCAAATCTCTACTAATTTATCTTTTGGATTACGCATCGCATCTCCTTCTTTGATTTCAAAAGCATCAAAAAACGCAGGGAAATTCATTAATGGACCATTTACACGATACATACCAGGTGAATGTGGATCGTTAGATAATCTGTTTTTTAATTCTTGTTCCGTAAAGTTTATTTTATAAATCTGTGCCATTGCAATGAAGAAACGTTGCTCAGGAGTAAAGCCAAATAATTTTTTACCTGATCTATATTCTTCTGTTTTTTTGTAAGCATTAAACGCTAAGATTACACCTCCTAAATCAGCAATGTTTTCACCCATAGTAAGTTGTGCGTCAACACAATGTCCGTCAATAGGGCAGAAACGATTATAAGTTTCACCTAATTGTTTCGTTTTATCTTCAAACTTTATTTTGTCTTTTTCGCTCCACCAGTTTTTAAAGCTTCCGTTTAAATCAAATTTTGCACCCATATCATCAAAACCGTGGGTAAGTTCGTGACCTATAATCATTCCGATTCGACTGTAATTTACTGCATCTTCTGCATTTTCATCGAAGAATGGAGCTTGCATAATTCCCGCTGGGAAAACGATTTCATTATTGAGCGGTTGGTAATATGCATTGATCATATGTGCTGGCATTTCCCATTTAGATTTGTCGACCTCTTTAGAAAGGGATTCGATTGCATGTTTAAATTCCCACTTTCTAATTTGTTTCAAATTATCGATGTAGTTAGTAGGGGTTAAATTTAGAGCACTGAAATCTTCATATTTTTCAGGAAAACCTAATTTACGTTTGATTGAAAAAAGTTTTTTTCTAGCTTCGTTTTTTGTACTGTCGCTCATCCATGACAATTTATTCAAACGTTCATCATAACTTTCAATCAGTAAATCAACCATGGTGTTAATTTTCTTTTGAGCATTTTCTGAATAGTTTTTTTGTACAAATGATTGGCCTAACAATTCACCAACCGCTAAGTTTGTTATTTCACTTACTGCTTTATCTGAAAGTGGTTTATCTGTTGATTTTCCACTTAATACGATGGAATAGAAAGAAAAATTGATTTTAGCGATATTATTAGATAATTTGCTCGAATAATAAGAACTTACTCTGCAGTAAATGTAATCTTTGATTTCTTCTAACGAAGTTGTTTCAATGATCGAATTTAGTTGTTTGAAATAGTCGGGTTGACCAATTACAACAAACTCTAAAGAAGGAATTGATATTTTAGAAAAATATTGGTTTATGTCAAAAGTGGTGAAGTCGCTTGCGAATTGTGAAATCGAAAGTTTATTGTATGTTTTTTCAGGATCCCTTAATTCTGCAGGATTCATCATTTGTTTTGCAAGCTTTGTTTCTAAGATAACAGCGTTGGAAGCTATTTTTTGATTGTTGCTAACTCCAAATGCTGAAAGTAATGTTTCTAGATAAGTTTGGTATTTATTTAAAAGTGCTTTTTTATTTTCTTGGATATAAAATTGATTGTTTGGTAACCCTAAACCAGCTTGGTTGATGTAAAGACTGTTTCTAGTTGTGTTTTTTAGGTCTTGTTGCACGTCAACGGAAAAGAAAAGATTAATCCCTTGTTGTTGAAAATAAGCAATTATCTCACTTAATTGCTGTTTGTTTTGAATAGACTTAATTTTATCTAGATCGTTTTGAATAGGTGAGATGTGAAGGGAATTTCTACGAGTTGTATCCATATAGGATGCGTAGTAATTACCAATGATTGCTTCATTGTAAGATTTTGGTGCTGTTTTTGCATTTTCAAGTACTGCGATTAGTTTGGTTTTATTTGCATTGTCTAATTCATTCATACTTCCCCAGCGCGATTCACTAGAAGGAACAGGATTGTTTTTTAACCATTTTCCATTACAATATTTGTAAAAATCATCCTGAGGACGAATTGATTTATCCATAAAAGATGTGTCGATACTGATTTTTTGTGCAGATAGCGTAGTTGTTATTCCAGCTATTAGTAGGGTGGAAAGTATTTTTTTCATTTTAATTTTTTAATTAAGTGTCATTTCAATATAGTCCCATTCATACTCTTTGTATTCTTTTATGGAACTAAATTGATAGTTTTTATAGAATTGCTCTAAATATTTTAAAGCGTCAATCTTAATTTTTTCTTTTAGGTTATTTTCTTGATTATAAATAAATTCAATAGACTTACTTAAAATATTACTTGCAATCTTTTTTCTTCTAAAGTTTTCGTTTACTACTAATCTTCCAATAGACCATTCTTGGTGAACTACTCCTTTAGGTATAATACGAGATGTACCAATGATTTCGTTATCGTTATTTTTTACTGACAAATGAAAACAAAAAGGATCAATACCATCAACCTCGGGATAAGGACAATTTTGTTCAATTACAAACACCTCAACCCGAAGTTTAAGAAGGTTATGGTATTCTAAAGTGCTTAATTCTTTAAAATGTTTTATTTCGTAGGTTAAATTCACAAATCACGTTTGGATATTTCCAACATTGTACGGTTTTTCAGCCTTTTTATGATTCGCCATTTCGATTCCCATTGAGATTACTTTGCGTGTTTCTTCTGGCTTGATAATTCCGTCAACCCAAAGTCTTGCAGCTGCGTAATAGGGAGAGATTTGTTCATCATAACGTGCTTTGATGGTGTTGTAAATTTCATCTTCTCTTTCTTTTGTAATTTCCTCACCTCTTGCTTTTAATGTAGCAACTTCAATTTGTAATAAGGTTTTAGCGGCAGCGGCACCACTCATTACAGCAATTTCTGCGGTTGGCCAAGCAAAAATCAATCTTGGATCGTAAGCTTTACCACACATGGCGTAATTTCCTGCTCCGTATGAGTTTCCGATTATGATTGAAAATTTTGGAACGACTGAATTCGCCATAGCGTTTACCATTTTGGCTCCGTCTTTGATAATTCCAGAATGTTCTGATTTAGAACCAACCATAAATCCTGTAACGTCGGTTAAGAATACCAATGGAATATTTTTTTGATTACAATTCATAATAAATCGCGCAGCTTTATCTGCAGATTCATTGTAAATTACACCTCCAATTTGAATTTCTCCTTTTTTGTTTTTAATTACTTCTCTTTGGTTTGCAACGATACCGACACTCCAACCATCTACACGAGCATATCCACAAATAATCGTTTTACCATAATCAGATTTGTATTCTGTAAAATCACAATCATCTACTAACCAATCGATCACTTTTTTCATATCGTATGGTTTAGAACGTTCTACAGGAATTACACCATGCACGTCTTTTAAAGCAATTTTAGATGGTAATGATTCGCTACGATCAAATCCTGCAGTTTCTGATTGACCAACTTTATCTACTAATTTTCGAATGGTTGCTAAACAATCTTCATCATTTTCAGTTTTGTAATCACAAACTCCTGAAATTTCAGTATGGGTTGTAGCACCTCCTAATGTTTCATTATCAATAGATTCCCCAATTGCAGCTTTAACTAGGTATGAACCTGCTAAAAAGATTGTCCCCGTTTTATTTACAATCAAAGATTCGTCAGACATAATAGGTAAGTAAGCACCTCCTGCAACACAGCTTCCCATCACAGCGGCAATTTGAAGAATGCCTTGAGAACTCATTTGTGCGTTGTTTCTGAAAATTCTTCCAAAATGTTCTTTATCTGGAAAAATTTCATCTTGCATAGGTAAGTAAACACCAGCAGAATCAACTAAATAGATGATAGGAAGTCTATTTTCCATGGCAATTTCCTGAGCACGGAGGTTCTTTTTTCCAGTAATTGGGAACCAAGCTCCAGCTTTTACAGTGGCGTCATTTGCAACAACGATGCATTGTTTTTTATGGATATAACCAATTACTACGACAACTCCACCTGAAGGACAACCTCCGTGTTCTTTGTACATATCATAGCCTGCAAGTGCGCCAATTTCAATTCTTTCAGAGTCTTTATCTAAAAGTAAGTCAATGCGTTCTCTTGCGGTTAATTTACCTTTTTCGTGATGTGCTGCGATGCGTTTTTCACCTCCACCTTTATATATTTTTTGAAGTTCACTCTCTAGTCGTGAAATTTTCAATCGCATTTGGTCTTCATTGATATTGAATTCCAATTCTTTAGGGTCAATTGCCATTATATATAATTTGTATTCAAATTTATAAAAATTACTATTTGACAATCGAAAAAAGTGAGGTTTATTTCTTTCTTAATCCTTTCAAAAAATCTGAAAGTAATCCACCTAATACCATTCCGTAGATTGTACTATTCAAAGGTTTGGAAGTAATTGCGCAAGTACCTGAATCGCAACCAATAAAATGATAATATAGATATCCTCCTAAACCTCCAAGTACTATTCCAATCAGAAGTATTAGGTGCTTTCTTAAAAATGCAATCATTTTTTATGATTAGTTTTTATTCCAAATGGTAAATATATAGGGCAGAATTTAATTAAACTAGTTAATAAGAATACTGCTGATAGAATTACTAAAATCAATCCAAATGTTCCTGTTACCACTTTTCCTAAAAACAAACCAGTCATTATGATTGCTAAAATTAACCGAATTACTCGATCTCCTTTTCCAATATTTTGTTTCATACTCTTTTTTTTTGCTAATTAAAGTTTTTTAAATTGAAATCAGTGTTACATGAGTTACAAAGAAAAGAATCATTTTTGTTTTAAAAATTATTAGAATAAAGTAAGTTGTTTTACTTAAATTTGTTTAAAATTAATGAATTTATGTACGGAATTGTAAATAAAGCAATTGAAGAGTTGGTGATTGAGAATTTTGGTCAAGAAAAATGGGAGATTATTAAATTAAAAAGTGGTGTTGATGTTGATTTTTTTATAAGTACTGAACCCTATGACGATGATATTACTTTTAAATTAGCAATAGCTGTTTCAGAGGAGATGTCTATGCCATTATCTGATGTTTTAATTGCATTTGGTGAATGGTGGATTTTAAAAACGGGTAAAGAAAAGTATGGATATTTGATGGAGAGTGGCGGTAAAAACTTTAAAGAATTTATAATTAATCTACCTTTATTTCACAATCGAGTAATGATGATTTACCCAAAGTTGACTCCACCAGAATTTAAAGTTTCTGATATTACTGATTCTAGTTTACATTTACATTATTACTCTAAACGAATTGGTTTGCAAGAATTTGTTAGAGGGTTGATTCAAGGACTTGCAAAATTTTATGCTTGTCATGTTGAAATTGAATTAATTTTATCACGAGAGAAAAATGCTGATCACGAAGAATTTATGATAACATGGAATTAAGTTTTTCTGAAACACAAATTAATCGTTTATTTCCATTTCATTTCGTTATAGATACGGACTTTCGTATCATTTCTACAGGTGAAAGCTTATCAAAAATCAGTGATAAAATACTTGGAAACAAGCTTTTTGATATTTTTTCAATTGAAAGACCTTATTCATTGAAGAGTTATGAGTTTAGTGACTTTTCGTCCGAAAAAGAAGTTTTTTATATACTACTTTTAAAGTCTAAAAAAACATTATTTAAAGCTCAATTTGAGTTTGTAAATGATAAGAAAGGGTTATTCATTTTAACCCCTTGGTTTAATAGTCTAGAAGATTTAAAAGAAAATAATCTGATTATTTCAGATTTTGCTAATTATGATCAAACATTTGACTTACTTCATGTGATTAAAAATATTGAAATTAACACAGATGAGTTAAGGCAACTTACTAATCAATTAAAATCAAAAAATTTACAATTAAGTCTCCAAGAAGAAAAGTTTCGAAATATCATTGAAAATATGAATTTAGGAATTTTAGAGGTTGATAATAATGATGTTATACAATATGCTAACAATTCATTTTCTCAAATCTCTGGTTATTCATTAGATGATTTAAAAGGTCAATATGCTCACAAATTACTTACAAAAAAAACAGATGAAAAAGTAATTAGAGAAATAATCAAAGAACGTAATAAAGGAGAGTCAGGTAATTTCGAAGTAACAATCTTTACTAAGAGTGGAGAGGAAAGAATTTGGTTTATTAGTGGTGCACCACACTACAATGATAAAGGAGAAATTATTGGTTCCATAGGTGTTCACTTGGATATAACAGAACAAAAAAATCTTGAGAAAGCCTTAGAAAAAGCAAAAGATAAAGCGGAAGAAGCCTCTAGAACAAAAGAATTGTTTTTAGCAAATATGAGTCACGAAATACGAACTCCACTGAACATCATTTTAGGGATGACTCGATTAATTAAAAAGGAAACTTTAAATGATCGTTTAAATGAATATGTGAATCATTCTCAATATGCTGCTAATCATTTGCTTTCTATAATAAATGATATTTTAGATATGTCAAAGATTGAATTTGGAGAAATGAAAATTCAACTAAATCAATTTAATTTGCATAGCTTATCAAATGCGTTAGAATCTATTTTTACTCCAAATGCAGAGGAAAAAGGGTTGATGTTCCTATATAGTATCTCAGATGAAATTTATGAAAATTTATTAGGTGATGATTTAAGAATTAGACAAGTTTTGATAAATCTCATTGGTAACGCGCTTAAGTTTACCGAAAAAGGGTTTGTATCTTTAAATATTCGTTTAATTTCTGAAAATTTAGATAGTCAAAAAATATTATTCGAAATAAATGATTCAGGAATTGGAATGTCAGAAGATTTTGTTAATCATATATTTGATAAGTTTTCTCAAGAAGCAAATAAAGCAAATAGAAAATATGCTGGTACAGGTTTAGGTATGACTATCTGTCGCGATTTACTTTCCCTAATGGAGAGTGAACTTAAGATTGAGAGTAAAAAAGGTGAGGGGACAAAGATTTCTTTTGAATTAGAATTTAAGAAGTTATGTACGAGTATTTCTGAAAAAGAATATGTTAACGAAATCTTTAAAAATGTGACAGGCAAAAAGGTGTTACTTGTTGAGGATAATAAAATCAATCGATTAATTGCCGGAAAAAGCCTTGAAATAATTGGTTGTATATACAAAGAAGCAGTAAATGGATTAGAAGCTCTTGAGCTTCTTAAAAATGAAACTTTTGATTTGATACTAATGGATATACAAATGCCTGAAATGGATGGTGTTGAGGCAACAAAAAATATCAGAAATGAATTGAAAATAACCATTCCAATTATTGCATTAACTGCCAATGTTTTTAAACAAGATATTGATTCTTATTTAGCAGTAGGCATGAATGATTTTATCATTAAACCATTTGAAGAAGAGAACTTTTTTGAAAAAATATCTTTAAATATCTTTAAATAAACCATTTCAAATGTCTAAAATAAAAGATCCAGGTCTAGGCTCACGTTTTCAAAAACCAGTTAAAAGGATGATGAATCAGGATGGTTCATACAATATAATTCGCAAAGGTGGCTTAACAAATTTTCAAGATTTCTATAAGTATTTGCTTGATATTGAGTGGTATCATTTTATTTTGTTGATATTGTTGATTTATATACTGATAAATCTTGTTTTTTCGGGGTTGTATTTGGCAATTGGAATCGAACAGTTGAAAGGAATTTCTTCTTCTCAACATCCTTTTTTTAGTGCGTTTTTCTTTTCAACTCAAACATTTACAACCGTAGGTTATGGTTCAGTCTCGCCAAACGGAACTGCAGCTGAAATAGTTGCAATGATTGAAGCGTTTTTCGGGTTGATGGGATTTGCGATTGCTACGGGCTTACTTTATGGGCGTTTTTCGAAACCAAATGCAAAAATTGGATTCTCAAAGAATGTAATTATTACTCCTTTTGAAGATACAAATGCGATGATGTTCAAAATAGTCAACTTGCGAAATAATGTTTTACTAAAAACAAAAGTAAATGTCTTTCTTGCGATGGATAAAGAAGAAGGGGAGCAATCGTTTGTTAAACAGTATTTTCAGTTAAATTTAGAGGTTGATTATATCACGTTTTTCCCTTTAACATGGACTTTAGTTCATAAAATAACTGAAGATTCTCCTTTGTATCAATTGGATGTTGAGCAGATCAGAAAACGAAATGGAGAAGTTTTTATTTTAATTGAAACTTTTGATGAGACTTATTCGCAAGATATCGTTCATAAACATTCGTATGCAGATGAAGATTGGTTGGAAAATGTAAAATTTGATGCGAACTTTAGACCTGATGAAAATGGAAAATTAGTACTTTATATTGATGAATTGAGTAATGTTACGCCTATCTAATTTTTAATGATTAATTGTTAGTATTTAATTAAATTTCTAAAATCCTTGGGGATTTACAATGACGTAAATAACTCTGAATAATTTGTTTGGCGTCTCGATCTTCTTTTTCTAAAGCGATTTTATCTTCCCATTTTTCGAAAGGATGTTCTAAATAGTTCGCAGGAATAAATGAAAACCCTCTGTATGTTTCGTTTTGAACTAAAATGACTGCTTTTTCGGATTTTGTTCTTCCTTGTTCGATAATGATAAAGTCAGATTGATTAAATTTTAATGTATGAATCAAACTTGAAACACGGTCATTATATTCTTCTGTACTTTCTTTTTCAATACAAGCACCTTTGCATTCATTGATTTGATAGCCAAAACATTCATGTTGAGTAGGGTAGAGTTGTGTTAATTTTTGACACAGTTTGAATTGCTTTACTTTTGAAAGTAAATATTTTTTAGCTTCTGGTAGGCTTTGAAAAACGGTAATTGGTAATTCATTGGTTTTTGATAAATTACCAATCTTTAATTGGATATATCCTTTTTCATCTGTTATAGAAAATAATCCTAAAGGGAATAAATTCTTACGTAATTTCCTGTTATAGATAGGGGTATGTGTTTTTATTAACTGAGATTCTCTTAATAATGCAACTACTTCTGAACCTGTTAATTCATATTCAATACGCGTAATTTCAGTACGCATTTTTGATCCTTTTTTTGTTTTTGTATTTGCTAAATGTTGAATTACTCGTTTGCGAATGTGTTTACTTTTACCAATATAGATAATTTGATTAAATTCATTGTAAAAAAAATAAACGCCTGTTTTCGCAGGTATTTCTTGTATCGATTCTTGATCAAAATTTGGGTGTAATTCTTTCGACTGCTCATTTTTAGAAATCATTCGCTGAACAATATCCAACCGAAGATTATAAAGGTGTTGAAATAACTGAACAGTTGCATACGCATCTCCTCCAGCTCGGTGTCTTCCGTCAATATAAATTCCTAAATCTTTTGCAATATTTCCTAAAGAATATGATTTATGTCCAGGAATGATCACTCTTCCTAATTTTACAGTACATAATGTTGGACGAGCAAAAACATAACCCAAACTTTTAAATTCAGCACGAACCATAGAGTAATCAAATCCTACATTGTGTGCTACGAATACACAACCTTCTGTAAATTCTATGATTTTTTTTGCAATTTCAGGGAAGGTGGGTGCATTTTTGACCATTTGATCATTAATACCTGTAAGTCTTACTATGAAATAGGGTATAGATGTTTGTGGATTTACTAAAGTGACAAATTCATCTATAACTTGATTGTTTTCAATTTTGTACATTGCAATTTCTGTAATCTTACTGTTTTTGGGGTTTCCTCCAGTAGTTTCTATATCTGTGATTACATATCGCATAGTCACAAAAGTACGGATTACCTCGTAAAATGATGAGTTAAGAACAAAATAAACTTCTTCACTAAAACCGATATTAATTCGATTATTGATTGTAAATTTGTAATTAAATGACAATCATGATTCTATTTTTAAGCGATGTTGCAGGTTCAGAAATTTTATTAATTCTGATTTTTGTATTGATATTTTTTGGTTCAAAAAGTATTCCTAACCTAGCTCGTACGCTTGGAAAAGCAATGCACGAAATTAAATCTGCTTCGAATGAAATCCAACACGAAATCAAAAAGTCAGGTTTGGATATGAAGAAAGATTTAAATATGGATGGAATTTTTCAGAGTACGAGGGAAGAAATTACTACACCTATTTTATCTGAAATAAAAGAAGTAGAAAATCATATCAATACTCCTTCTGGTGTAAAAGCATATGGTTCTGATTATAATCCTGAACCGAAAGAAGAGGAAAATCCAATCGATGAAAATCTTCCTCTTGATCAGCAGGCGGTTATGGAGACTTTACCTAAAAAAGAAGGATAAAATTAATGTTCCTCGTGTTCTTTTTCTTTGTTCTCGTTTTGAGTTTCTTCTTTTGCGTTTGTTTTTCGAATTTCAGTATGTCTTATTTCTCCACCAGAAGTACCAACTTGTTTAGCAAAATAAGTTGCGAAAACTGAAATTACAAATAAGCTGATATACAACCAATTTATAAACTTTTTCATTTTCCATTCTGATATCAATGTAAGAACTCCAATTAAAATTATCGCCCAAACAAATCCCATGAATTGTTCTGCTATTTCCTCGTGTTTTTCGATAAAAATTTCGCTTATTCCAGGAAGATTTTCAACGATTTCTTCAGCACCTTCTCCTGTTTCGAAAGATGGAAAAGTAAATAAAGAACTCCCAATTAATATTAAACAACCAATGCGTTTGCTTAATGCAGATTTAGCTGCTATTCCTACTCCTAAAACAATCATACCGATGATTATTCCAACGATAGGAAAATGGTTTATAACCATATGTAAATGTGCTTGATTCATATGTTTAGTATTTATTAATTTTTGATATAAAGAGTATATTATTTTAATCAATAAAAAATGAGTTACGATATCAATCATAACTCATAATTTATAATTCAATTACGCTTTCTCGCTACCTAATAGATTTTCAGCATTTTGAGAAACAGCAGACTTTTCAAAACGGATTTTAGTACCCTCTGAATTAATCAATACAGTGGTTCCTGTTACTTCTAGAATTGTTCCATGTACTCCACCAATTGTTACTACTTTATCTCCCGCTTTTAAGTTTTCACGGAAATTTTTTAATTCTTTTTGTTTTTTCTGTTGTGGGCGAATCATAAAAAAGTAGAAAACTACCATCACCAACACGAGCATTAAAATTTGTTGCATCTTTTTTGGGTTTATATTTATTAAATTATTTACGAGTTACGTTTGCCTTGATTTGCATAATTGTCAACGAAGGTTCCGTATTGGCAATCATACGAACTTCTTTTGTTAACATACCTTCTGCTGCATTGTCTGTTCTCACAGTAGCAGTAATTTGTTCTGTTTCTCCTGGTTCAATAGGTTCTTCTGGGTATTCAGCTACCGTACAAGAACAAGAACCTTTCACTTCTGATATAATTAGTGGGTAATTTCCTGTGTTTTTAACATTGAATACAGCTTCCACTTCTTCTCCCAAAAGGACCTTACCACCATTGAACACTTTGTTCACTTCTAAAGTAGTTTTTTGTCCCATTTCAAGATTGTCTTTAGAATTACAACCTAATAAAACAATACTTGTTAAAGCAAAAAATATTTTTTTCATTTTCATTACTTTTTATGCTAAACCTCTACCGATTTTTACAATTTTATTGTTTTTTTCTAATTCAAAGATAGCTTTATCAAGAATACCATTTATAAAACTACTGCTTTTTGGTGTAGAATAAAATTTAGAAATTTCAATGTATTCGTTTAATGTTACTTTTTTAGGAATATTATTAAAAACTTGTAATTCGGTAATCGCCATTTTCATTAAAATGATATCCATTTTTGCAATACGATCTAATTCCCAGTTTTTTGTAAGTTCATCTATCAAGTTTAAATTGTCGTTATCCATTGAAATACATTTACGTAATAATGTTTTTACAAAATACATTTCATCCTCTTCATCTTTGAATAACGGTAGTATATCTGCTTCCTGATCTTCTTCGAGACTTTTTATAGTTTTCACAACCATTGAACACATCAAGTCAATATCATCCAACCAGTGAATGCTTTTTTCTTCAAAAAAGTGATATACCAAAGAAGAATTAGCAATTTCTTGTTTGAATAAAGCTATAGCAAATTCTTTATCTTCTTCAAATGAACGAGTTTCACTGTTCATGTAAGTAAAGTATAGTTCACTTTCACGGATTTGTGTCATTATTTTTTTGAACATCTCATGATATTCCACTCCAACCCAGTTTACTTTATTTTGTTCTGAAATTAGACGAAGTTTACGTGAATCCGAAAGCAATCGAAATACTTTATTTTCTACAAATTTTGTATTGGGATCCAAGTCAGCTTGCGTAGGTCTGATTTTGTTTTTTCCTTCAACGATTTTTTGTTCTGAAATTTCTCTTAATTCATCAAAGCTCAATAAGAAATAAAGGTAAATGTCATAAATACGATCAATCGAAACTAATAGATCAGTTTCCACTCTTTTAAAACTATCTTCGTCTGATTGAAAATAAGCATATAATGCTTGTAAAACTTTGATTCTTAAGTGTCTTCTGTTTAACATTGTTTCTAATTATAGGGGTAGTTTAACATTTCCAACAGATTGAATGCGTTCTTCTGCAACTTTATCTGCAATGATATGTGTTGAAATATTTTCTTCTTTTGATCGAGCTATAATATTTCCTATCGTTTGATAAATATCTTCTGTTTTTTGCATCACCCAATCGTGAGATAAACCCTTCACTTCAGAATAACAACTAATTACACCACCTGCATTCAATGCGTAATCAGGAGCGTAAATAATTCCTTTGTCTAACAAAGCTTTACCGTGAATGGTATCGATGGCTAATTGGTTGTTTGCAGCTCCAGCAATAACACCACATTTTAAACGATTGATTGTATTATCATTTACCGTTGCACCTAGGGCACAAGGAGCATAAACGTCAACGTCTAAATCATAAATTTCGTCTAATCCAACAATTGTTGAACCAAATTTAGATTGTATAGACTTTAAATTCTCTTGATTGATGTCTGTGATGAAAACCTGTGCTCCCTCTTCGGAAATATATTTCACCAAGTTTTCACCCACGTGTCCAATTCCTTGAACAGCAATTTTTTTACCAGCTAAGCTATCTGTACCATATTGTGCTTTTACAGCCGCTTTCATTCCTACATAAACACCGTAAGCCGTCACTGGAGATGGGTCACCACTTTTACCAGGTAAACCAACTACGTGATTTGTTTCCATATTTACATAGGACATATCTGATGGATTGATACCAACGTCTTCTGCTGTAATGTATTTACCTCCAAGACTTTCAACGAATTTACCGAATCTTCTGAATAAAGCTTCCGATTTCATTGTTTTTGAATCGCCGATAATTACTGCTTTTCCACCACCAAGATTTAATCCTGAAATTGAATTTTTATAGGTCATTCCTCGTGATAAACGAAGAACGTCATTTAATGCTTCCGTTTCGTTGTTGTACATCCACATTCTTGTCCCTCCCAAGGCTGGACCTAAAATGGTATTGTGAACGGCGATAATTGCTTTTAATCCTGTAGCATTATCATTACAAAACAACAACTGCTCGTGGTTGTATTTTGTCATTGGAGTTATAACCGGGTTTTCAACCAGGTTCATTTCACTAATATCTCTAACTTCAAACATCAACTCAAATTTGTAAGAACGTAAATTATTTTAAAGCACTAAACGAATAATGAATTCTATCAATTAGTTTTGCAAAAATAGGAATTAAACAATGAAGTCACTAAACTACCTCAATAAATATTTATATAAATACAAAGGACGCTTATTATTAGGTGTTTTGTTCATTTGTTTTTCGAACTATTTCGGCGTTGAAATGCCCAAGGTCGTTAAAAATGCAGTCAATGATTTCTTGGGAGAATTGAATCATACCAACGATTTTCAATCGATATTAATGTTGAGTCTGAAATTAGCAGGAATATATATGTTGTTTTCTCTGCTAAAAGGATTTTTCTTGTTTTTGACTCGTCAAACCATCATTATCATGTCTCGATTAATCGAGTATGATTTGAAAAACGAAATCTATGACCAGTACCAAAAATTAGATTATACCTTTTATAAAAAGAATAATACAGGCGATTTAATGAATCGAATTTCTGAAGATGTTGGCCAAGTTAGACAATATTTAGGTCCAGGTTTAATGTACACAATAAATCTTGCGATACTTTCAATTATGGCTATTTACACGATGATGAAAATAAATGTCGGTCTGACTTTAATTGCTTTGGCTCCTCTACCAATTATGTCTATATTGATTTACAAAGTTTCAAGTAAAATGAATGCATTGAGTAAGTTCGTACAACAGGAACAATCGATGCTTTCTACAATTGTGCAAGAAACGTTTTCTGGTATTCGTGTGATAAAGGCCTATTTACGAGAGTTAGAAATGCAATCTCGATTTGAGGAGTCGTCCAATGCGTTTAAAGATAAAACGATGAAACAAGTCAAGATAAACGCCTTATTTATGCCCACGATAGTCTTTTTGATTGGATTGAGTACGTTATTGGCGATTTATTATGGTGGATTGTTAACCTATGAGAAAATCATTACCCCAGGTGATATTGTTGCATTTATCTTTTACATTAATATGTTAACCTGGCCTTTTGCAAGTGTAGGGTGGGTAACTTCTATTATTCAGCGTGCTTCTGCTTCCCAAGAACGTATCAATGAATTTTTGAAAATCACACCCGAAATTCAAAATGTATCCACGGAAAAATTAGAAGATATTGAGCAAATTGAATTTAAAAACGTTTCATATCAATATGCAGAAAATCTTCCTATGGTGTTGAAAAACATTTCGTTTAAAGTGAAAAAAGGAGAGAAAATTGGATTTATTGGACGAACGGGTAGTGGTAAATCTACGTTATTACATTTGGTGATGCGTCAAATTGACCCAACAATCGGAGAAGTGGTCTTAAATGGGAAATCTTTAAAAACCTCTAATTTAGAACTTTACAGACAGATGTCAGGAGTAGTTCCGCAAGAGGTGTTTTTATTTTCAGATACGATTAAAAATAACATATCTTTTGGTAAAATTGACGGGGAGGTAACTGAAAAAGAATTAATTGAGGTTACAACAAAAGCGCACGTACTCCATAATATTGAAGCTTTTCCGAATAAATTTGAAACCTTGTTAGGGGAAAGAGGGGTAAATTTGAGTGGAGGTCAAAAACAACGTATTAGTATCGCTCGCGCTTTAATTCGTAAACCAAAATTATTGGTGTTAGATGACTGTTTATCTGCTGTGGATACTGAAACGGAAGATGTTATTTTGCATGGAATTGCCGAATCTACCGAGGATCAAATCACCGTAATTGTCAGCCATCGAATTTCTTCTTTGCGTTTTGTAGATCGCATTTATGTTATCGAAGATGGAGAAATCAAAGAACAAGGTTCACAAGCTGAATTACTTGCCCTCAGAGGAATTTATGCAGATATGTATGAAAAACAATTATTAGAAGAATAATTTAACTATATGATTTCTTAGATTGTAAAAGTTTAACTTAATATGAGGTACTACATCAATCTATAAAACTTCTTATCTTTACAATTCTCAAAATTTAAATGTATGTCAAATAAACTGACTTCTCGCACTGAAGATTACTCAAAATGGTATAATGAATTGGTAGGTCGTGCTGATTTAGCAGAACATTCAGATGTTCGTGGATGTATGATAATCAAACCTTATGGCTTTGCTATATGGGAAAACATGAAAGATGTTTTAGATCTTAAATTTAAGGAAACAGGACATTCAAACGCTTATTTTCCTTTATTTATACCTAAGTCCTTTTTGAGTAAGGAAGCGAATCATGTGGATGGTTTTGCAAAAGAGTGTGCAGTAGTTACGCATTATAGACTTAAAAATGGTGAGAATGGCGAAGGAGTAATCGTTGATCCAGATGCTAAATTGGAGGAAGAATTAATTGTAAGACCTACTTCAGAAACGATCATTTGGAATTCATACAAAAATTGGATTCAATCATACAGAGATTTACCAATTCTTATAAACCAATGGGCAAATGTTGTTCGTTGGGAAATGAGAACACGTTTGTTTTTAAGAACAACAGAGTTTTTATGGCAAGAAGGACATACAGCACACGCTACTAAAGCAGAAGCAATTGAAGAGGCAGAGAAAATGTTAGATGTATATACTGATTTTGTGGAAAATTACATGGCAATGCCTGTGATTCGCGGTTATAAATCAGAAAGTGAGCGTTTTGCTGGTGCTGATGAAACCTACTGCATTGAAGCAATGATGCAAGATGGAAAAGCATTACAAGCTGGAACTTCTCATTTTTTAGGTCAAAACTTTGCAAAAGCATTTGATGTTAAATACGCAGACAAAGAAGGTAAATTAGAACATGTTTGGGCTACATCTTGGGGAGTTTCAACGCGTTTGATGGGTGCTTTAATTATGACGCATTCTGATGATGAAGGTTTGGTATTACCTCCAAAAATAGCTCCTTTACATGTGGTTATTGTACCTATTTATAAAACAGATGAAGAAAGAAAAGCTATTGGAGAAAAGGCAGATGAGCTAATAAAGCAATTTAAATCGTTAGGAATAAGAGTTAAATTTGATGATGATGATAATCGTAGACCGGGTTGGAAATTTGCAGAATATGAGATGAAGGGTGTTCCGGTTCGTATCGCTATAGGTCCTCGCGATTTAGCAGCAGGAAATGTAGAGTTAGCTCGAAGAGATACCAAGGAAAAAACAGTTGTTTCAGCAGAAGGTTTAGATGTTTATGTTAAGCAATTATTAGATGATATTCAATCGAGTTTGTTAAATAAAGCAAAAGCATTTCGTAAAGCAAACATACATACGGTTGATACTTATGAAGATTTCAAAAAACAATTAGAAGAAAAAGGTGGTTTTTTCTTGGTTCACTGGGATGGAACGAAAGAAACAGAAGAAAAAATCAAACAGGAAACACAAGCAACAATTCGTTGTATTCCTCTTGATGCACCAATTGAAGAAGGGGTTTGTATGGTTACCGGAAAACCTTCAACAAAAAGAGTAATTATTGCTAAAGCATATTAATATGACACAATTAGAGGGTATTTTATTGAATTTATTGCATGATAAAGCTTTATTAAAGCAAGAGGTGATTGGTGGTGCACATGAAAAATTTAATATGTTTAAAAAGTTAATGGCTGAAGAAGTTAAAAACTTAGGAAGTAAGTTAACTGATAAACGTATTCGTATGCAGTTTATCGATAAAGGAATCAATGAATGTCATGTTATGGCTGGAAGTGACGCTCTAGTTTTTCATCTACATACAAATGTGTTTACATTACCTTCAGAACACCCTTTTTGGAAACACAATTACCTGAAAAAAGATTTTTCTAAAGGTTATTTTGGTGTAATTTATATCTACAACTTTTTAGCGAAATCAATTATCCAACAACATTTGGATGATGGAGGTGGTTTAATAGCTCGAATTTTTATAAACAAAGAAGGTGCTTTTTTTATAGAGGGTAGCCAACAAATTGCTGAAAAGTATTTGAGGTTAGGTAGACACAAGTTTAATGAGAAAACAGCTAAAGAGATTTTTCTTCTAACTTCAATCAGTGCTGTTGATGTAGATTTAACGATTCCGAATTATGAAGAGGTAAATGCAATATCAGTTGAACAATTACAAGAAATCAGCTCAAATTTAGGAATTCATACTGCAAAAAAATTAGGTTTTCAGTTACCTAACCATAATGAAATCTCTCATTTTGAGGATGAATTTGAATAAGGAATAAATATTTGTGTCAAAAAGTTTATTTTTTTTAAATAAATATTTGCAAAAAGAGAAAAAACATCTATATTTGCAAACCGAAAATAAGAACACGTTCTTTTATTTCACGGCCCATTCGTCTAGTGGTCAGGACGCCAGGTTTTCATCCTGGAAACAGGAGTTCGATTCTCCTATGGGCTGCCAAATTTTTGGCCCATTCGTCTAGTGGTCAGGACGCCAGGTTTTCATCCTGGAAACAGGAGTTCGATTCTCCTATGGGCTGCAAGTTTTTAACTTAAATTAATTTAATATAAATTATTATGGCTAATCATAAGTCTGCACAAAAAAGAATAAGATCTAACGAGTCTAAAAAACTACGTAACAAATACCAACACAAAACTACTCGTAATGCTGTTCGTAAATTACGTTCATTAACTGACAAATCGGAAGCACAAACATTGTTTGTTAGTGTATCTTCATTGTTAGATAAATTAGCTAAGAAAAACATAATTCATGCTAACAAAGCAGCTAATTTAAAGTCTGGTTTAGCGGTTAAAATTAACAAATTGTAAAATTATTTGTAATTTATATTGAAAGGCTGTCTATTAGATAGCCTTT
Organism: Flavobacteriia bacterium; assembly: GCA_947458955.1. Taxonomy (GTDB): domain Bacteria; phylum Bacteroidota; class Bacteroidia; order Flavobacteriales_D; family Crocinitomicaceae; genus CANHVK01. The sequence goes on from CANGZT010000006.1 coordinate 18,321, forward strand.
TTTTATTTGATTTATTTTAATGCGATTACTCATAACAATATTAATTATGACCCTGTTTTTTGAGCCTATTCAGGCGCAAGAGTCATATTTACATAGGGTAATAGATACTATTAAAATATCTACAAGGATGGGGGGGTATAAGTTAGATTCTATAGATCTAATTTATACTGAAAAGTATATTACTACTCCTAGTTCTTTCCATTCGCATCCTTTTGGGAAATTTGGAAATGACTATTTTTCATTTTTTGCAAATCAATTCAAACAAAATAGAATATTGCAAAATCCCGTTTTTCGATATACTGCTTTACCGCATTTAGGAGCTCATTATGGATTTGGAAGTAAAGGAACTCAATATTTGGTTGTAAACTATGATCAAAGTTTTTCTATCAAGACACATTTTACCCTGTCATATACTCGAAATGTGGCAACTGGTGCCTTTCGTTTTAATGCATTTGCAAACGATCTTTTTTCTATAGGAGTTATTCATAATGGTGATCATTGGTCTCATTCAGTTTCAGCAACAACATTCAAACAACATCGAAATTTAAGCGGAGGAGTGTCTTCTTTTGATGAAATAATTAAATATGGTCTTGACTTTGCTAAGGTAAGAAAACAAAATACCTCCGATTCTTTAACTCAGTTGAATATAAATACCGAAACTCAGTATAAGATTCAAAAAAAAGAGTCTTTAAATTATTTATCATTCGTCTTTAATAATAAGTTAAATATCGACAAACGAGTATTCAGAGAACAAGATTCATTAACGATTTGGTATCCAGGTCAAATTTTATTTGATACAACAAAAACGAGGGATTTGACTCAATTATCACGAATTGATAATCAATTTGGAGTTTTATATAAAAAACATGGATTTACATCTACATTTTTAATAGATAAAGGCTATTGGATTTATAAAACGTTCTCTCAGCAAATACGAAATGAATTAGATTTTATAGCAAAATTTAATTTTAAAAAAGAATCTTGGTTATTTGAGTCTAAAAATCAATTAAATATAGTTGGAGCAAATAATCAATCAAGTTTTTTTCTCTTCTTAAGTAAAAAAGGAGAAAAGTGTGATTTTTCATTAAATATAAATCAAACGAATCTTTTACCAACCCCAATGCAACGTGTATACATAACAAATACATTGAGTTATGTATTAGATGAGTTAAAATTACAACATATACAAACTGCAAAACTTGAATTTAAACTTAAGACTAAACAAGCCTTCCATTTTTCAATATTCGGTGGGAATTTCAAAAATCAATATTATTTCCTTAAAAATAGATGGAGAAATGATACCTTGAGAAATGTATCCCAATTATCTGTTCAAATTAAAGGGGATTTAAATTATAAAATGGTGCATTTACAACCTAACCTAACAATTAATTTTATTGATAAGGTACAATTGATTCCAAAATATGATTTAAGAGCTCGACTTTTTTTATCTAAAGAATTAAAAAGAAAAGGTACATTAATAAATATTGGAACAGATTTTAATTATAAATCAACGTATCAGTTGATGACCTTTGATGATCGAATTTCTTTGTATAAAATGGATTATCAAAACAGTTACTTTTTGGATTATATGAATATTGACGCCTATATTTCAATGCAAATGGACGAGTTTAGAATGTATTTCAAAATGGAGAACATTGATAATTATTGGAATTTACCTAATGCAAGTTTTGTTAAAAATTATCCTACATCTCCTGTAATTATGCGTTTAGGTTTAACTTGGGATTTTTTCAATTAAACTTATTTTCAAAACTTATTTTTTGTTTTTCTTGAAGTGTCTCTAAATCTTTCGGTACTGCTTTTTTCCAACGATTATGTGACCATAACCAAAACTCTGGTGCATTTAAAATCGTCTTTTCAAGTAGTTTAGTGTGTTTTTTTGTTATTTCACCCCATTGCAACCCTTTAGGATTTTCACAGATTAATTTAAAATTCACTTCATAACAGCCTCTTTTAACTTTTACTATTTCAAAGTATACTACAGAATGATTGTATTGATGAGCAAGATATTCACAACCAAAAATTACAGGGGTTGGTTGATTTAGAAAATCAGTCCAAAATGATTTTCGTTCGTCCCCAGGACTTTGATCTGATAAGAGAAGTGTTGCAAATGGTGTTTGTTCATTTTCAAATAGTTTATTGATGTTTGCAGATGACCCAATGGTCATACCAAACCTTCCTCTTCTTGCGTTTAGTGCTTTGTCCCAAAAACCATTTTTTAAAGGCATACCAATACCTATTGAATGATGTTTTAAAGCAAGTGCTTGCGATGTTATCATCCATTCCCAATTGTTATAATGGCCTGAGACTAAAATAACATTTTTGTTTTTATCATATAATGCATTCATTACCTCAAGATTATTGAACTTGAAACGTTTTTTCAATTCTGTTTTACTAATTGAAATGTTCTTGATACTTTCTGCAAGCAAATCGGTAAAATGTCTATAAAATTTACTTTGAATGGTCAGCTGTTCTTTTTTTGTTTGATCTGGAAATGAATTTGATATATTCTTTAAAATTATTTTTTTTCTATATGGGAAAATAAATCTAAGTATCAAGTATAGGAAATCTGTGAATATGTAAATAACACGAAGTGGCAGAAGAGACAATGGAAAAATTAACCCGTAAAAGAGGATGAAATTTAAAGCGTAGGATATTTTTTTCCCCATAGGTTTTCTATTTGATTCTTTATTTCTTGTTCTTTCTTACTGCTTCCGGCGTGAAATAGATTGATATTACTCAAGTTTTCAGGCATAAATTCTTGAAAAACAAAGTTTCCATCATACTGATGAGCATATTCGTAATTTTCACCATAACCTAGTTCTTTCATTAATTTAGTGGGAGCATTCCTTAAATGTAATGGTACTCCAAGGTCACCTGTTTTTCTAACTAGCTCTTGAGCTTGATTGATTGCTTGGTATGCGGCATTTCCTTTAGGAGATGTTGCTAGATAAATAGCACATTGAGATAGAATTATTCTTGATTCTGGCCATCCAATAGATTGAACAGATTGAAAGGTTGTATTTGCAATAACGAGTGCGGTTGGATTTGCCAAACCTATGTCTTCGCTTGCAGCAATCAATAACCTTCGTGCTATAAATTTAGGGTCTTCACCTCCTTCAATCATTCTCGCAAGCCAATATACAGCTGCATTTGGGTCACTTCCTCTAATTGATTTAATAAAAGCAGAAATTATATCGTAATGATTTTCACCCTGCTTATCATAAATCGCTAAGGTACTACCAGCATTTTTTTCAACTAAATCATTTGTAATATTTATTTCAGGTAAATCAGCACAAATTGTAATGATCAATTCGAATAGATTCAATAATCTTCGTGCATCACCACCAGAAATTCTTAATAATAATTCTGTTTCTTTTAAATTGATTTTTTTTGTTTTTAAAAAGGGGTCTTCAGCAATTGCAAGTTCCAATAAATGAATTAGGTCAGATTTTCCATGAGATTCTAACGTGTACACTTGACATCGGGATAACAACGCAGGAATGACTTCAAATGAAGGATTTTCAGTTGTCGCACCAATAAGGGTAATGATTCCTTTTTCAACTGCGTTTAAAAGAGAATCTTGTTGAGATTTAGAAAAACGATGTATTTCATCTATAAATAAGATTGTCCCATTTTGATTAAATAAACCACTATTTTCAACTTTATGAATAACATCTCTTACATCTTTAACCCCTGAAGATATGGCAGAAATTGTATGTAGATGTTTATCTGCTTTCTGTGCAATTAAGTAAGCTAGGGTTGTTTTTCCTACACCAGGTGGGCCCCATAAGATCATTGATGGGACACGACCTTTTTCAATGCTTGAAAACAAAGGAGTTTGTTGACCAATCACATGTTTTTGGCCAATATATTTTTCAAGAGTTTTTGGACGCATTCGCTCCGCTAATGGTACGCTCATCAGTTGAAAATAGATTACTTTTCAAAAGTACAAATAATCTTGTGGAAAATTAGTGTATGTAAGTTTACAGTAGAAATGTTAACTTTGCGTTCCTCATTTTATTAAAAATGAAAAACATAGTTTATAATTTTCTTTTAATTAACATATTAATATTTGTTTCTTCATGTTCTACTTCAAATGAAGTTAGTCAAAATTCACGTTTACAAAAAAGAAAATATACTAACGGTTTTTATATTTCATCACTTCACAAGAATAGAAAAAAAGAGATTTTTCCTAACGAAACCATTGAAAATAATGAGTTGATTGCAGTAGAAAAAACTACTGAAACTGAAAACACGATCGCTTCTATTGATCATAATTTTGTTCCTCAAGAAAGTCCAAAATCTATGTCAGAAATCGAAGAAAAGGATATTAAAATAGATTATCAATTCAAAAAACATACCCCTGAAACATCGTCATTTTCTGAGTATAAACAAGAAGATTTTAGTCACAATAAAGTGAAATGGTTAAGAAATAACGAGGTTAAAAAGCTTTATTTTAAAAACACAAAGAAAGAAAAATCGCAAAAATCAAAAAAAGTTAATGATGAACAATTAATTTTTATTTTATTAATGGTATTGGCATTTTTACTGCCACCTCTATCTGTTTTATTATTTACTAATATTGACTGGAAAAAAGTACTCATTGCAACAATTCTAACTTGTTTGTGGTGGGGGCCAGGGGTTTTGTATGCGATTTTAGTATTATTAGAAATTTTATAAGTTATTATAATAAGAATGAAGAGAATGATTTTAAGTATTTTAACAGGTGCGATGATTTTCACATCATGTAATGGAAGTACAGCAAAAACTGTAGAAAAGGAAAATAACAATGCTTTAAATACAAAGGACACAATTGTAAAGGTTGAGGAAAAAATTGTGAAAGATTCTATTTATATAGATTCATTTTTTACTGACATCGCCAATACGATTGCAGGGATTGATAATAACTTTGCTAAAACAAGAAAGTTAGGTTTTAATTATTCAAATCAAGTAAATATACAGTATTCTATTTTTCAGAAGAATAAATTAAATCCTATTTCAAATTGGGTGGCTGAACGAAATTTAGTTCCTGCAGATAAAAAATGCAAAACATTATTTTATCCTCTAGCGGGTGCTGATTTTGCTTATGCAAATGCATTTTTTAAAGAAGTTGATAACTACATTTTGGTGGGTTTAGAAAAACCGGGTTACTTACCTAATTACAACTCTTTCAATAATGCTGCAATTGAAAATTACAGATCTCATATTTTCAATTCATTAGGTGTTTCTATGAAGTCCGGTTTTTTTAGAACAAATAGTATGCGTGTTCAATTTAGTCAAAAATATGTGAATGGAACCTTGCATTCGCTATTGTTTTATTTAGCTCGATCAGGAAATAAAATTAGAAAAATCGGTCATTTTATTTTGAAAGATGATGCAACGTTGAGGTCGACTTTCGGTACAGAAGCAATGTTTAGTCCAGGTCTAGATATTGAATTTTTAACATCAGATAATAAAGTGAAACATTTATATTATTACAGCTTTGATTTAAGTGATGTAAATCCAAAAATTGATAACTTTTTTAAATGGGTTAGTTCATTTGGTGAGCACCATACTATGTTAAAAGCAGCATCATATTTAAATTCAAGAGATTATTTTAAAAAGACTAGAAATTATATACTTAATTCCAGTAATCTGATCGTTCAAGATGATAGTGGTATTCCTTACAAATATTTTGTGAACGGAAAATGGACGATTAATTTGTTCGGAATTTACAAACGAGTAATACCTTTGTTTAGTACAAGAATTCAGCCCGATATGGTGGCTGCTTACAAAGATACAACCAAATTAGTAACAGCTAAATTACCTTTTGGTATAGGATACAATACTGCATTTGGCGAAACTAATTTACAAGTGTTTTATAAAAAATAAACATTAAGGTGAAATCTGGTAAAAAATTTGGTTTATACACAGCTATTATGATTGTTATTGCAAACATGGTAGGTACAGGTGTGTTTACAAGTTTGGGGTTTCAAGTAATAGGTATAAAATCTGGTTCAGCGATTTTATTACTTTGGTTTATTGGGGGATTGATCTCATTTTTTGGTGCGTATTCCTATGCAATTTTAGGATCTTTTTATAAAAAAAATGGGGGAGAATACCTTTTTCTTAAATCTGCATATTCTGAACAATTAGGTTTTTTGTCGGGTTGGATATCATTTTTACTTGGCTTTGCTGCTCCTATTGCATTGGCTTGTTTTGGGTTTAGTTCTTATTTTTCAGGTATGCTTCATACAGATGAAAACTCTCACATACTTGGTATCCCATTAACTGATTTATATTCGGTTATAATTTTAGTTTGTATTACTCTAATGCACTCTTACAGTCATAAGGTGAGTGCATGGTTTCAAAATGTACTTTCAAGTCTAAAAATTTTAATACTAGTAATATTGATTTTGATAGGTTTTTCAATTGATCAAAAAACAGAAGTGAATTTTCATATTGACAATCATTTTATTGGTAATATATGGAATAAAGCCTTTGTTGTTTGTTTATTTTGGGTTACTTACGCGTATTCTGGTTGGAATGCAGCGGCATACATTGGTGGTGAAGTACGAAATCCAAAAAAGAATTTACCTCTTGCTTTAATCGTAGGTACTGGAACAGTTTCAATTTTATATATACTGTTGAATTATGTTTTTCTCAAACATATACCTATAAGCGAAATGGCTGGTAAATTAGATATAGGGATCATTTATGCAGATAAGATTTTAGGAACTGTATGGGGGAGAGTATTTGGTGGTATTATTGCATTTTTGCTTTTATCAAGTATTTCAAGCATGGTACTAGCTGGTCCGAGAGTGACTAATGCTGTAGCTAAAGATTTTCCAAAATTGAATTGGTTTAGTCAAGAAAACGAGGCCGGAATACCTAAAAGAGCATTATGGATTCAAGCTTTAATTGTAATGATTTTTGTATTGACTTCTGGTTTTGAAAGTTTGATTACTATGATCGGATTTGTATTAAATTTATTTACAATGCTAACTGTAATTGGTTCAATTAGAGTTGGTTTGAGGATTAAAAAAGTAAGTGGGTTAGTTAATAAGTTTGTTTTTCCTACTTTTCCTATTATTTTCTTAGCATTTCAGTCTTGGATATTGTGTTTTGGTTTGTATTCCAAAACGAAAGAATCATTAATTGGATTAGGTATAACCCTAATCGGAATACCGGTTTACAAATGGGTAAAAAAGGATTAAAAACGATATTTTTTTTGTTTTTGAGTGGGTTGATTTTTGCTCAAAATAAAACATCAGTCATGAAGGCTCCGGAGTTATTACAGACTGTGCTTGACTCCCTTTCTTTGAAATATCCAGATGTTATTAAATCCCCTGAAAAGTATAAGTTTAAACTTGTTTTTACGCAAATTAATCGTTCTAAAACACAAGTTGCAATTGAAACTGTTTCATTTAGAGAAGATCAGAAGGAATATTTATATCCAGCGAGTATCGTTAAATTACCTGCTGCTTTAATTGCCTTGGAGGAATTAAATGAAGTGAGAAAGAAAAGTCCAAATGCATCAATAAATAACACCATCAAGTTTTTTCAAAAAAAAGGGTGTTTACCTACTGCAAATCAAATCAAGATTGGAAATAGAATGTATCCGACAAGTTTAGATGTATTGATAAAGATGATGTTGGCTGTTTCGGATAACGATGCTTATAATCGAGTATTTGATTTTTGTGGACAACAAAGAATCAATTCACGAATTAAAGAATTAGGTTTTAAAGAAGGGAAGATTATAAGAAAGTTTGTATTAAATTGCAATTTGAATCAAAATAGAATAAGCGACTCATTGGTGATGTTTGGCAAAAGAGGAGAGCGTGTATATACCCGAGGAACTATCATTAATAATGATTCTATTTCTGTTGATTCTACGTACAAATTAGGTCTTCAATATGAAGGGTTTAATAAGCAAATAATTAATAAACCTTTTGATTTTTCCAAACAAAATAACTTGGATTTATTAGATATTCATAAAACTTTAGCAGGTTTAATTTTCCCAAAAAGTAATTCTAATTATAAATTTAACATTACCGAAGAACAACGAAAATATATATTACAAAATTTAGGTAGGTATCCAGATGAATATGGCTTAGCATATAATTCATTAGAATTTTTTCCAACCTATAAAAAATATTTGTTATTCGGTCGAGATCCGAAGTTGAATTATTTAAATGATTCTTTGAATCGTTTTCGTTCATTGAATATTGTGGGGGTGTCATTTGGTTGTGTTATAGATTGTGCTTATTTGATAGATTTTCAAACAGGTAAGGAGTTTTTATTGACAGTTGGGATGTACGCGAACCAAGATGAGGTAATTAATGATGCAAAATATGACTATGATAGTTTAGCTTACCCGTTTATGAAAGACGCTGGTCGATTATTCATGAATTTATTACCAGAAAATCCAGAAGCAATTCCTTACCTTGAAAATTTTGGAAAAGAGATGGATTTTAGGAAATAATTGAGTTTTAAACATTTTATTTCTGATAATTCCTTTTTTATTTTAAATTTCCTTAGAAAATTATTTTCAAATTTGTTGTGAATCTTACAATCAATGGAAAAAGTACGTTTGATAAAAATTGGGAGTGCATTTGATAATGATGTTGTTATCAATGATGAATCTATTGCTCCTTATCATTTGGAATTATTTCAAGACCAGCTTGGAAAGGTATTTCTTTCTGATTTAAATTCAACTTCTGGAACTTATATAAATGGCCAACGTGTTCAACAATTTATTCGTTTGACATTTACAGATAAAGTAACCGTTGCTGGTAAATTTATGTTTGATTGGATAAAGTTGACTAAAATTCAAGATATTAGTCAGAAGATCGAAGACTCAACAGCTAATTGGTTATATTCAGAGAATAGAATGAATTCGGTTTATCTACCCCTTCAAGAAGACATGCAAAACACATTAGGGGTTGATGATTATGAACTTGCGGAGGATGCGAGTTGGAGTGAAAAATGGAAATACTTTTACACAAATCACGCTTCAATTGTTCATATCTTTGCTTTAAATATAGTGCTGTTTATACTGTTCTATTTGGCATTTCTTTCTTAAATTTACCTCTTTTTGTTGAGTTAAATTCTTTATTAAAAATGAAAGTTTCTTATTGTTCAAAAACTGATTTAGGAACCAAATATCCTGTTAACACAGATGCATTGGGAGACAAAAGCACTCGAAACGGACATGTTTTTGTTGTGGCTGATGGACAACCTTTTGATCAAAATGGTTCTTTTGCTTCTAAATTGGCAGTACAAAGTGTATTAGATTTTTTTGATAAAGAACAATTTGATAATATTTACATAGGTATTAATCACGCTTTTCAATTTGTAAATGAACAAGTTTATAGAGCTACGATTTCAAATGAAAACCTTAAAGGTGCATATGTTTCTTTAGCTTTGGTATTAGTTAGACCAGAGGGTGCTTACTATGGACATGTAGGAAATGCAAGAGTTGCTATTCAATCAGATGATCAATTAACGCTATTGACAAAAGATCATGGTTTTTTAGATGTTCAACCATATCAAGTTGGTAGTAGTTCTTCTAGAATTGTTAAAGCAATTGGTAATACTCCAAGTGTTTATCCAACTGTATGCAATGAACCTATATTAGGTACTCAAGGAGATGTAATTTTATTAGCAACAAATGGTCTTTTCAAATCATTTAATTTAGATCAATTAAATGAAAGTTTTGATTATTCAACAATAAATAAAGATATTGTTAGTCTTGTAGACAAGGCAAAAGGTTCTGGTTCAGCTGAAAATTTAACTTTGCAATTAATTGCTGTTACTGAAGGAAATCGTTTGAAATCAATTTCTCAAGCTAGAGTAACAACTAATACAATTAAGGATGATCACTCTTCAGAAGAAATTAAAAATAATATGTTTAACCTCGCTGGGATGGAACGTAAGCGTATCATTCAAGTAGGTGCCATTTTGATTGCTTTTTTCCTGGTGATTTGGTTTGTTTTTAGAACACCAAAAGATGATACTGATTTAGTTTTAGATGATGCAGGAGAAGTGGTTAAAGCTGATACTACAAATCCTAATCAGGATTTAGAGAGTATGATGGAATATGATACTCCTAAAGAAAAAGTAGAGGAAGAAAAAGTAGAGGAGGAAGAGGAAGAAAGTAATACGGAGACTGAGGAAGAAACAGATTCTCAGGAAGTGGAACAAAGTGCTGATTCTGAAGTGAAAACTGAAGCTAGTTCAAACGAGCCTAAAAAAGAAGAAAAGAAAGAAACTAAGAAAGAGGAATCTAAAAGTTCTAAGGGTGGTTCTCATGTTGTTAAATCAGGTGATAATCTTGGTAAAATTGCTGAAAAATACCATGTTAAGATTGATGCGCTCAAAAAGGCCAATAATATTAAAGATGATCAAATAAATATAGGCCAAGAACTAAAAATACCAAATTAATATTATTTAATTTTTTTTTGATGCTTCAAAGGATGTTTCTTTTGAAGCATCTTTTTTTGATATGTTCAATCAACTTGTAAGAAAAAAAACATTAACTCAAATCGAGAAAGATGTTGCATTGAATAATGCTAATCCTAAGTTGGGTAAACATTTGAAGCTTAAAGACTTGACCTCTCTGGGTATCGCTGCAATAATTGGTGCGGGAATCTTTAGTACGATCGGAAATGCTAGTTTTTCAGGTGGACCTGCCGTGATTTTTTTATTTCTATTTACTGCAATCGCTTGTGGATTTGCCGCGTTTGCTTATGCAGAATTTGCCGCCCTTGTTCCTGTTTCAGGTAGTGCTTATACATATGCTTATGTTGCTTTTGGTGAGCTTGTAGCATGGATCATTGGTTGGGCATTGATTATGGAATATGCTGTTGGAAATATAACGGTTGCAATTTCCTGGAGTGATTATTTCACTTCCTTACTTTCCAGGATGGGGTTTGACATTCCTGCTTGGATTCAAATAGATTATTTGTCTGCTAAAAAAGGTTTTTTAGAAGTGATTTTATTGAAAAATAAAGATTTGAAAATAGGGTCAAATGATATGATTGCTTTTGAAGCTTGGCAAAATGCACCGCAATTTTTTGGTTTACGCATAATAGGTGATTTACCAGCGTTATTCATAATTTTTTTAATTACCTTTTTAGTTTACAAAGGAATAAAAGAATCTAAATATGCCAGTAATATTATGGTATTGATAAAATTGCTAATTATTTTTTTAGTATTAATTGTAGGGGTATTTTATATAGATACCAATAATTGGAACCCATTTTCTCCAAATGGAGTTGGCGGTATTTTAAAGGGTGTTTCTGCTGTTTTTTTTGCATACATAGGTTTTGATGCTATTTCAACAACCGCTGAAGAATGTGAAAATCCCAAAAAAGATTTACCTCGAGCAATGATGTGGTCTATAATAGTGTGTACGATTTTGTATATTTTGATTGCCTTGGTTCTGACAGGAATGGTTAAATATGACACATTGAATGTTGGTGACCCACTGGCTTTTGTTTTTGAAAAATTAAATATTCATTGGATGTCAGGTATAATTGCTGTTAGTGCTGTAATTGCTATGACTAGCGTTTTGTTGGTTTTTCAAATGGGGCAGCCTAGGATATGGATGTCAATGAGTCGAGATGGATTACTTCCACCGGCATTTTCTAAAATACACCCTAAATTTAAAACACCTTCTTTTGCAACAATTATAACGGGGTTTATTGTTGGTATACCTGCCTTATTTATGAATTTAACAATGGTAACAGATCTTTGTAGTATTGGAACTTTGTTTGCATTTGTTTTAGTTTGTGGTGGAGTAGTGGTACTGCACGGTAGAAAGAAAGAACCTGTTAAACCAATTATCACTCCTTTTATCGATGCTAAAAAGATACTAGTTATATTATTTAGTGTTCTACTTAGTCTTTTTCATTTTTATTTTAGTTGGAAAGATATACCATATTCATTAATTATTTTATCCATAACAATTTTAATCTTTATTGGGTTATCTTTTTTTTATAAATTATCTGCAATACCTCTTCTAGGTTTATTGAGTTGCTTTTATATGATGACAGAATTAAATATCTCAAATTGGATTGGTTTTGGGATATGGATGATTCTTGGGTTAGCTGTTTATTTTGCTTACGGTGTTAAAAATAGTCGTTTAAAACAAGAGAAAAAAGTCTGATATTCCTTATCTTTGCACCCTAAAATTATAATGCTATGTTTGAAAATTTAACCGATAAATTTGAAAGAGCCTTTAAGGTATTAAAAGGTCAAGGTCAAATTACTGAAATCAACGTTGCTGAAACTTTAAAAGAAGTTCGTCGTGCTTTGTTAGATGCCGATGTTAATTTTAAAACTGCCAAAGATTTCACAACTCGTGTTAAAGATAAAGCATTAGGTAGAGATGTATTAAATGCGATTTCACCAGGTCAATTAATGGTGAAAATTTGCCATGAAGAGTTGATAGAATTAATGGGTGGGAATGAGCAAGAGATCAATTTTCAAGGAAATCCAGGTATAATATTAATGTCTGGTTTGCAGGGTTCTGGTAAAACTACATTCTCTGGTAAATTAGCAAATTATTTAAAAACTAAAAAAGGCAAAAAGCCTCTCCTGGTTGCTTGTGACGTGTATAGACCGGCGGCGATTGATCAATTACACGTGCTTGGAGAGCAGTTAGGTGTTGAAGTTTTTTCGAATAAAGAAGAAAAGAATCCTGTTAAAATAGCAACTGATGCAATTGCTTATGCAAAGAGCAATAGTTTTAATGTGGTGATTGTCGATACAGCTGGGCGCTTGGCAGTTGATGAGCAAATGATGAACGAGATTGAGCAAGTGAAACTAGCGCTTAATCCAACTGAAACATTATTTGTTGTGGATTCAATGACAGGTCAGGATGCGGTTAATACTGCTAAATCATTTAATGATAAAATCAATTTCGACGGGGTTGTTTTAACAAAGTTAGATGGTGATACACGTGGTGGTGCAGCTTTATCGATTAAAGCGATTGTAGATAAGCCGATTAAGTTTGTTGGTACCGGGGAGAAAATGGATGCAATTGATGTTTTCTACCCAAGTCGTATGGCTGATCGTATCCTTGGAATGGGTGATGTGATTTCCTTAGTTGAAAGAGCGCAAGAGCAATTTAGTGAGGAAGAAGCAAGAAAATTACAACGTAAGATTCAAAAAGATCAATTTGATTTAAATGACTTCTTGGGTCAGTTGCAACAGATTAAAAAAATGGGTAATGTCAAGGACTTACTAGGGATGGTTCCAGGTATGGGTAAAGCTTTGAAAGATGTTGATATAGAAGATGATGCTTTTAAGCATATTGAAGCAATCATTTTATCAATGACTCCAAAAGAAAGGTCTAATCCTGCCATTATAAATGGACAACGTAAAACAAGAATTGCTAAAGGTTCAGGTTTGAATATTCAAGAAGTTAATAAATTGCTTAAACAATTTGAGGATACTCGTAAAATGATGAAAATGATGAGTAACCCTAAAAATATGATGGGAATGATGAATAAATTAAAAGGTATGGGAATGGGTAAAGGATTTCCAGGGATGTAAAATTATCATTCTAAATAATTTAAACCGATTCTTTTTCAGAGTCGGTTTTTTTATTCAAACATTATTTTTTTTGATATAACTGTATTTTCTGAGCTGATTTCAATCAAATAAATTCCTTTATTAAATTTCTCAGTGTTCATTTTATAACTTGAGTTTATTTCTTTAATAAAGACTTCTCTACCCTGTAAATCAATTAATTTGAATGTATAATTCCCTGGATTTGAAATTTCAATATACAATTCGTTCTGACAAGGATTTGGATAAAATTTAATAGTTTCATTTGAGGTATTTTGTAGGCTAGAATAGGGTGTGGTTTCGTGAAGTATATAATTATTGGGATCTATAGATTTGATATAGTCAATTTTCAGTGAATTAGGAAATGTAAAAACTTCATTGTTTTTTGAAATAGATAATTTTAAAATTGAATCAGGTAAATCTTGTCTAGCTACCAAAACTTCGATAGGTGTAGTAAATAAAGGTGTTTTTGAAGAAGTTGTAGTTTGTTGAATATAAATTTTAGTATCCAAATCTTTTTCTGTACGATAAGCATAAATTGGGTAGCCTTGTCCATAATACCATTCGTTGAAAAAATTACTTAAATCTAAGTTACACACTTTCTCAACCGTTTTTTTAAAATCAGAAACACATGCAAAAGAATGTGAGAAGTTTAATTGATACTCTTTTAATGATTTAAAAAATAATGAATCATTATTAACTAAATATCTTAGTGTATGTATGATTAATGCACCTTTGTCATAACTGAGCTCTCGTGAAAAAATGCGCGATTCATTTAAGGTATCATCCACAAATACACTTCCTTCTTTTTTCGTCTTAGCACGATATATGAAAGAATTTAATATTATATCTTTTTTGTCAGGGAATAATCTCTCATAGATTAAATATTCAGAGTAGGTAGCGAATCCTTCATTTAACCAAATATCTTCATAAGAAGAACAAGTTACATGGTCTCCAAACCATTGGTGAGCTAATTCGTGAGCAACCAGATTTGGGTTGAAACCATTTAACGTTGTCATGGTTTGATGTTCCATTCCTCCGTTAATTGTACTCAAACAATGACCATATTTCTCATTTTTAAATGGGTAAGTACCATATATTGAAGAGAATGTTTTTAGATATTCTCCTGTTAAATCGATGTTTTTTTTATTCAATCTAAAAAAAATAGAGTCGGCATAAATGAAGTTTTGAATAAGAATAGAATCTTTTTCATTTGGTAAAAATGTTTTGAACGAATAGTCTAAATAGGGACCTACAGCGAACGAAAATAAGTAATAGGTTGTGGGATATCTTGTTTTCCAATGAAATTTTCTTAGATTATTTTCTAAGTTTGTTTTTGAAATTAATATGCCATTAGAACCAACCAAATCAGGAGCTTCAGTAGTGAAATATAAGTCTGCACTATCAATTTTATCATTCAAAGATTGTTTACTTGGCCACCAATCTGATGCACTGAATGGTTCGCTAAGTGTATATGTTACCTTATTTTGAGAATAACTGTCAGTACCATTAATTATACCCTGACCACCCATAAATTGTGATTGAATATTATTTATTTTTCCATGATAAAAAACGCAAACATTAAATTGTTTATGTTTATTAGGAATTATTAATAAATAATTTCTTTGGATAAAGGAAGACTTTGTATTGTTTAATAGAATTGAGTCTATTTGATAATCAGGGTGTAGTTCTAATAATATACTGTCTGATTCGTTTTTGAAGTAACCATTCTGACAAACATAACCGCTTATTTTGGTGTTTTTGGATGATATGTTTAAATCCATTACTAAATAAGTAATGTTATAATTGTTCATACGTTCTAAATCAGATCTTTGTAAGTTTACAGACTTTTGTTTTTTTTGGGATTTTATTGATTTTGAACAATTGATTTCTTGTGTGTTACCAAAAAAAATAACAACAAAAAAGGAAATAAATAATAAGAATAATTTCATTTACATGTATGCTAGTAATTAAAATACTATTGTTCATAGATATTCAAAAGACTCGGAATACTATTATATAAAGTTAATACTTTTATAAAGTAAAAAAATTGAAACATGCCTAAAATCATTTCATTTATAAGTAGAAAAGGAGGAACTGGAAAAACTACAAATGCTATAAATCTTGCCTCCATGTTACATAGTTTAGGGTACAAAGTGATGTTGGTAGAAACGGATACTAATTATACGCTCAATACCTTGCGAAAAATGGAGCTTTTTAAAACAGGCGCGAATGATAAAAATATGTTTCAATTAATTGCTTCAGAAGATCATATTGTTGCAGATGATATTCAAACCTATTTAAATTCAAATGTAGATTATATTATACTAGATACAGCTGGTAAAACGACAGATGTTTTTATCAAAACAATTTGTATTCACTCTAACTTAGTGATAGTTCCTACAAGTTTATCACAAAATGATTTATTAGTTACCTATCAAACAGTAGAGGATTTAAAACCAGCGAGGGAATTAAATAAAAAATTAAAAATTGCCGTTTTACCAAACAGAATTCATGGTTCTACCAAATCTAAAACGATAAGTGCTTCATTAGAAGAGCTAGACGCTGTTTTGTTAACTAATTTTGTACCAGCAAAAAATATGTACGCTCAATTCAGTACAATTATGCCTGAAAAAGATTATTTAGGAATTACAAAAGAAATTGTAAATTTGTTATAAATACGAATTAAATGGCTAAAAAATCGAATACCCTAACCGACTTAACCAAATTTTTAGCTTCTGAGCAGAGTTCCTTTATTGCTGATGCTCCAATTGATACCCCTTCGTTTTTACATAAAGAACCTTTAACATTAATCGACACACAAGACAACCAGCCTGTTGAGGTTAAGTCTTTTGACGAGGATGTTCAAAAGTTTATAGATTCAATTGCTCTTCGTAAAACTAGTTTTGATGAGGTAAATGAGTTGATTAAAACATTAGCACTAGACCATAAAATGTCTGTTCAACAAGTATTAATGTTGCTTTACTATAAAAGTATTATGCCATATTCAGTTGTTAACTGGATGGATTGGACTGCTAATATTCAGAAAAGTTATACCCTTTTTATGAGTGACTTTCAAAAAAACTGGTGGAAAAAGTAAGGTATTCAATTTTTGACTACCAATGAAAAGCATTTTCTTTAAACCATTTGTTTTGAGATCGTAAGGTTTGCTCAATTACATCTCTTACGCATCCTTGGCCACCTTTTAAAGGTGATTGGTAATGGCATATGTGTTTGATTTCCATAGCTGCATCCTGTGGACAGGTTGCGACCCCTACTTTTTCCATCACTGGATAATCTGGAATATCATCTCCCATGTATAACGCTTGTTCATCCGTAAATTGATATTTTTCTTTGCATTTTTCATAAACTTCAATTTTATTTGAAGATCTTAAAAATACTTCATGAACTCCAATTCCTTCGAGTGCTTTTTTCAAATGTTCGGAATCACCACCTGTTATGATTAAAACTCTGTATCCTGAACGATTTGCATATTGTAATGCATAGGCATCTTTAGTACTTATTGCACGTACAAATTCATCTTTCAAGACATATACTTCACCATTTGTCAATACACCGTCAATGTCAAAAATTAGGGTTGTAATTTTAGGTAACTTTTCTTTGTAACTAATCATGATAGGTAGATTTTATACTTTCAGTTATAAGTTGATAGATTTCTTTTGATTTTCCCTCCAACATCGAAACATGTTTATTGATGGTTTGAACATCGTTTCTTTTTGCTGGTCCTGTTTGGTTGTCAAACGGATTGGAAGTTAAATTCTTTTTTAAAGTTTCCTCCAATAGAAGAAGTAAATTTTCCCAAACGATTCCATTCTTGTCGGCTTCTTTTTTTGCTAAATAGAGTAGGTGATTGGTAAAGTTATTGATGAATACTGCCGATAAATGATACTTTTTTCTTTCTTCAGAAGAAACAATAGAAACATTGTTACTTATTTTTTTCGCTAATGAAATTAGATTGTTTTCAAGCGTTTTATTCGATGCTTCAATGAAAAATGGTACTTTATCAATAGCTAAAGTATCTGTTTTACGAAACGTTTGTAATGGATAAAAAACACCTATATTTTTTCCTTCAATTTCTTTTAATTCAACCGAGCCAGAGGTGTATGCAATATTTTTGTTTGGTATTTGATCGACTAAATCGTAAATCACATCATCGGGTATGCACAATAGCACTAAATCAGCATTAGAAAGCAAATGTAATTCGCTGGTAAATTGTGAATCTAAATTTTCAGCTAAACAAATTCCCTCTTTTTCATTTCTAGCATAAATGAAATTGATTTTCACCGCGCTATTTTTTAATGCTTTACCAAGATGATACGCAACATTTCCGGAACCAACAATCGATATGTTTTGAATCAATTTCATGTTAATTAAAGAGGCTACCGAATAGGCAGCCTCTTTTATTATTTCATTATCCGTGACATTGTTTATATTTCTTTCCACTTCCACAAGGACAAGGATCGTTTCTTCCAATTTTAGGTTCTGTTGAAACTATCGGTTGCCTTTTTGGAGTTTCTTCCACGATTTCAGCGTCTTCAATACCATCGTTAATCTTTGCCTGATCGTAGTGGTTTTCTACTTTTACTTGTTGATTCGTTGTTTTGATATTTTCAACCTCGTAAGGAATATCCATTTTTAACAATGATTCAACAGTTTGAAGGTTTAATCTGCTTAACATTCCTTTGAATAATTCAAAAGATTCTAATTTATAAACGATTAATGGGTCTTTTTGCTCATAAACAGCTTGCTGAACTGAAGTTCTTAAGTCGTCCATTTCACGTAAGTGTTCCTTCCATTCGTCATCGATAAGCGCTAAAGTGATATTTCTTTCAAATGCTTTCACTAATGCTTGACCATTTGATTCATACCCTTCTTTTAAGCTTACAATCATTTGCATTTCCTTGATTCCATCTGATAATGGGAATAAAATATTCTCATAACGATTAGATGGATTTTCGTACACAGCTTTGATTTGCGGATATGCTTTTTGTATAATACGATCGTTTTTGTGTTTGTAATGTTTTTCTACTTCGTAATATACCTTTTCAGTGATAATCGTTTTATCTAATGTTGAAAATTCTTCCAGCGAAACAGGGCTTTCAATTCCTAGAACGCGGAACAATTCAAATTTGAATTCATCAAATTGTTTTGCGTTAGCATAATTGAAAACAATATTTTCAGCCACATCGTAGAACATATTTGAAATATCTAATGATAAACGATCACCAAACAAAGCGTTTCTACGTTTTTTGTAGATTGCTTTACGTTGTGCGCTCATTACATCATCATATTCCAATAAACGTTTACGCATTCCAAAGTTGTTTTCCTCTACTTTTTTCTGTGCACGTTCTATTGATTTAGAAACCATGCTGTGCGTAATTACTTCTCCTTCTTGTAATCCCATTCTATCCATGATTTTAGCGATTCGTTCAGAACCGAACTTGCGCATTAAATCATCTTCTAATGAAACAAAGAATTGAGAAGAACCTGGATCTCCTTGTCGACCAGAACGACCTCTTAACTGTCTGTCAACACGTCTTGAGTCATGTCTTTCTGTACCAATGATAGCAAGACCACCTGCTTCTTTTACACCTTCACCAAGTTTAATATCGGTACCACGACCAGCCATGTTTGTGGCAATAGTCACTGCACCTGCTTTACCAGCCATAGCAACAATTTCTGCTTCTTTTTGGTGATATTTTGCATTCAATACTTGGTGTTGAATTCCTTTCATTTTTAACGAACGGCTTAAAAATTCAGAAATTTCTACAGTGGTTGTACCCACTAATACTGGTCTTCCTTCTTTTACTAAACGTTCTGTTTCTTCAATGACAGCAGCAAATTTCTCGCGTGCAGAACGATATACTAAATCGTTTAAGTCTTTACGTTGAATGTTTCTGTTTGGTGGAATTACAACTACATCTAATTTATAGATATCCCAAAACTCTTTTGCTTCTGTTTCAGCTGTACCCGTCATACCTGCTAATTTGTGGTACATACGGAAGTAGTTTTGTAAGGTAATCGTTGCGTACGTTTGCGTAGCAGCTTCGATTGTAACGTTTTCTTTTGCTTCGATTGCTTGGTGAAGACCATCAGAATAACGTCTTCCCTCCATAATACGACCTGTTTGTTCGTCAACAATCTTGATTTTACCATCCATAATCACATATTCCACTTCTTTTTCAAAAAGAGCATATGCTTTTAATAATTGGTTTACAGAGTGAATTCGCTCAGATTTAACACTGAAATTACGAATCAATGCATCTTTACGATCAACTAATTCTTCTGTAGATAGTTGTTCTTTTTCTAAGTGAGCAATTTCAGAACCGATGTCTGGAATAACATAAAAGTTAGGATCACCACCTTCAGAGATAAGATTGATCCCTTTTTCTGTTAATTCTACCGTATTTTGTTTTTCATCAATCACGAAAAATAATTCCTGATCGATTTTTTTCATATTTTTCCCTTGCTCTTGCATGTAAAGGTTTTCAACTTTTTGCAAGTGCGCTTTGATACCTGGTTCAGATAAGAATTTGATTAATGGTTTGCTTTTAGGCAAACCTCTGTATGCACGTAATAATGCAATACCACCTTCGTCTAACGCTGTCTTTACATCCTTTTTATCATCAGAAGTAGCGTTGATTACAGCTAATAAGTTTTTAGCTTCAACCAAAACTTGGTTAACATATTTGCGTTGCGCATCCACTAGACGTTCTACACGTGGCTTTAACTCAACAAATTCATGTTCATCCCCTCTAGGTGTTGGACCTGAAATAATTAAAGGTGTACGCGCATCATCAATTAATACTGAATCGACCTCATCGACAATCGCAAAATGGTGTTCACGTTGAACTAAATCTTCCACGTTACTTGCCATATTATCTCTCAAATAGTCAAATCCGAATTCGTTATTTGTACCAAAAGTGATGTCAGCTAAATAAGCATTTCTTCTTTCAGGTGAGTTTGGTCTATGTTTATCTATACAATCTACAGATAGTCCATGGAACTGGTATAAAGGCCCCATCCATTCTGAGTCACGTTTTGCAAGATAATCATTCACTGTTACCACGTGCACCCCTTTACCTGAAAGTGCATTTAAATAAACGGGTAGGGTAGCCACTAATGTTTTTCCTTCCCCAGTTTGCATTTCAGCGATATTACCTCTGTGAAGTACAGCACCCCCCATCAACTGAACATCGTAATGAACCATGTTCCAAGAAACAGGTGCACCAGCAGCAGTCCATGAATTGAACCAAGTTGCTTTATCACCACTAATTTCAATTCCATCTTTTTGGTTTGCTAATTCACGATCAAAGTCTTGTGCAGTAACTACTAATTGACCGTTTTCAGCCCATCTTCTTGAAGTTTCCTTAACAACACCAAAAGCTTGAGGTAAAATCTCTAATAATACACTTTCGATTACTTCATTAACTTCTTTTTCAAGTTTCTCGATTTTTTCGAAAATACGTTCTTTTTCATCTACATGGGTAGATTCAGCTTGCGATTTAATTCGTAGTTCATCAATCTCTTTTTCTAACTCAGTGATTGCATTTTGAACAAGTTGCTTAAATTCAGCTGTCTTTGTTCTTAATTGATCATCAGTTAAACTTTTATACTCTTCAAAAAAAGTATTAGAATTATCGATAAATGGCTGGTACTCTTTTCTTTCTTTAGATGTTTTATCTCCAAAAATGGATTTTAAAATGTTTGCAATCATTTTTAAGGTCGTTTTTGTTATTCAAAAATTTTAGCTTCGATAGGTTTGTTTACCTCTATGGCTGTCATTTTTCCATCTAACATTAGTCCGTCCATGGCAAGTGTCATTGATTTAGGGAAAATGATACCATTAACTGGTTCAAAATTTGAAAAAGTGGAAACTTCTTCTTTTTCACCTTCTACATCAATCGTTTTCACTTTCATAAAAGTTGTAACATCGTAATAGTTTGTGAATTTTTTGATACCATCTGAATAGGAAAGCACATATACTTCCTTTCCATTTAATTGATCAATACCGATTAATTCATAATTTAAATTATTTGATTTTAAAATAAACTCAGGAAAAACGCTCACAGTTTTCTTTTTTGACTCGATTTCAAGAGCAGTCATATCCGATTTTCCTGTTTGACTATTCATTTCATATCCTTTATTATTTGCAAAGACATGTTTTTCAACTAAATTACCTTGGATTTCAACCGTAAATGTTTCTTTTCCACTTTTATGATAATAATTATTAACTAACAAAGGCACAGGAATTTGTGGAGTAGACATAGTCACTTGTTGGTGGTATGTTTTGATTTTATTGATTTTTTTCAATCCTTTTTTTACTTCTTTTTCTCCTGTAATTGCAAGTAAATATTTATCTATCAGTTCGTCTTTCGAAATTGAAGCTTTCTTTATTTCTGCGACAGGTTGTCCGAGTGCATCTACTTTTTCAATGATTCCGTCTGCATCAAAAGCCTTCAATTTATCTAAAATATTCGGGTTTCCAACAACAATAATGTTTGCGTTTTCAGCAGTTAAATATTGCTTTGCAACTTCTAAAATTTCTTCTTTAGTCAATGCATCCAATCTTTTTAAATAGTTTTGATAATGATCCTTAGGTAGGTTGTATTTGATTGTACTTAATGCAAAACGTGCAACAGTGGATGGACTTTCTAACGAACGACCAAAACTTCCTGCCATAGACGCCTTAATCGTTTTTAGCTCTTCTTCAGTAACTAATTCTGATGTGATTTTTTTTAGTTCAATTAAAATTTGTGCGATAGCACTATCTGTTACTTCTGTTCTAAAATTTCCAGAAATAGTATAATAACTTCCTGCATCACCAACAACAGAATTTGAATAACAACCATATGTATACGCTTTGTCTTCTCTTAAATTTTGAGTTAAACGAGCACCAAAACCGCCACCACCAAAAATACCATTTAGGGCATTTAATGCTAGATTGTTCTTATCACCAGGTTTAATGTTAATGGGAAATGAAACTGTTATTACCGATTGTGGTGCATTTTGTTTACTTACAAAAAGTACTCTATTCCCTTTATGAGTAAAACCTGGTGCGTAATTTGTGATTGATTTATCACCTCCTTTAAAATCTTTAAAATATTTATTAAAGTAATTTGTTACTTGTTCTTTGGTAATATCTCCAACAACAACTAAATAACTACCAGTAGGGGTAAACATTTTTTTGTAAAAAGCAATTACATCTTCGCGTGTAATATTTTTAATTGTATTTTCAGTTTCTATCTCACCATACGGATGTTGACTTGGATAATTTGCTCTAGCTTCAGCATTACTTGCCATAGCACTTGGATTAGCCATATCAGATTTAATACCGTTTAGCTTTTGTTCTTTGATTCGATTAAATTCACTTTCCGGAAAAGTAGGGTTAAGTAAAACATCACTCATTAAGATTAACCCTTTGTCTAAATGTTTAGTAAGACAGCTAAGTGATATAACATTATAACCGGTTCCTATCGAAGCACCTATAAAATCAGATTCTAAATCAAGTTGATCTTTCGAACGAGTCGTTGTACCTGATTTTAAAAGTTCGCCAGCTAAATTTCCAACACCCGCTTTGTTACCCTCTAGCATTAAATTAGATCCCATTTCCCATAAAAAAGAAACTTTTGGAGTCTTATGATTTTCAGAAAGTACAACAGTTACACCATTTGGGAGTGTAAAAACTTGAGATTCTTTAATATTTATTGTAGGAGCAGGAGCACTTTTAGGCATTATTGTTCGATCTAACTGACCGAAGGCTACTGAATTTAAACAAAGTAGACCAACAAAAATTGCTTGTTTTTTCATTTTATATAAAATCTTTGATTATTGAGCTTTTGGTAAGTAATATAATACTACACGAGCATCTTTGGTGTAATATTTTTTAGCAACACGAAGTATATCTTCTCTTGTAACTTTTAAATAAGCATCTAATTGCTGGTTTACTAAGTTTGTGTTTTTTCTATACATATAATTATCAGCAAGATCTTCTGCAATTTGGGCAACAGAAGTATTCGTAGAAGCCACACTATTTTCATACTGATTCAAAACTTTTTGTAGTTCATCAGCAGTAACTAACTCTTTCTGGGTTAATGCAATTTCTGAATCTAAAGCATTTAATAATGTATCTAGATTAACTCCATCAACACCAATACCTGCAACCATTGCCAAACCTTGATGTTCCATTGGTAAGCCATAAGCAAAAGCTTCAACCGCTACTTGTTTTTTCTCAATGATGTTTTTATTCATTCTTGAAGAAGCACTTCCGCTTAGTACATCGTTTAGAATTTGAAAGGCAGGAAAGTCTTTATCATTTTGAGAAGGACATCTGTAACCAACAAAAACTGCTGGGAGTTGAATGTTATCATAAATTGTATCCACTTCTTGTTTTTTCAAAGGTTCTTCAAAAGGAGATGGAGAAGGAATTTCTGTTTTGATTGATGCATATTTTTGCATCAATTTTACTGCTTCAGGATTTTTTGAGTTGAAATAATTTTTTTGATCAAATTTAGACTTTTCAACACCATACTTAGTTTTGAACTCATCCTCCTTTAAACTTAAAAAATCACGATATAGATTTATACCTTGTCCAGCAGGAATACTACCAAAATATTTTTTTATTAGCTCTTTGGTTTGAGGAATGTTTATATCACCTGCGATAGATAATACTGCATTTGCAGGAACATAAAAGGTTTTATAAAAATTGACATAATCTTCCTCCTGTGCAGCATCCAAGTGTTCCATACTCCCAATTGGAACCCAATTGTATGGGTGTTTTTTAAAAACACGTGAACATAAGTTAGCTAAATTAGCTCCATAAGGTTGGTTATCTACGCGTTGTCTTTTTTCTTCTTTCACTACTGATCGCTGTGTTTCAATACCTTCTTTTTCAACACGCGCATGCAAAAGTCTTTCACTTTCTAACCATAAACCTAATTCTAATTCATTCGAAGGAAGTAACTCGTAATAAAAAGTTCTATCTTGAGAAGTGTTTGCATTTAATGCTCCTCCACGTTTTTCAACAATTTGAGCATAATCTCCTCTTTTAATGTTTTGAGAACCTTCAAATAAAAGGTGTTCAAAAAAATGAGCAAAACCAGTTCGGTCAGCTCTTTCATTCTTTGAACCAACATGATACATGATGGTAACTGCTGTCATTGGTACGGAATGTTCTTCATGTAATATAACATGTAAACCATTCGGTAAATCGTATTCTATGAAATCGATTTTTTTCTGTTGAGACCATGTGGAACCTGCTAAAAGAAGTGCAGACAGGGCAACAAGGTGTTTTTTCATATAGATTTTATTAGTTTCTAAATTATATAAGATTTCAAATATACATATTAAGATTTAGTGTTTTAAAGTTCATTGCTGTTAAATATATGTAAAATTCAAAAACACGATACTTATTAACAATTGTTGAAAACTTCGGTTGAAAACCTGTTGTTG
Organism: Flavobacteriia bacterium; assembly: GCA_947458955.1. GTDB lineage: Bacteria > Bacteroidota > Bacteroidia > Flavobacteriales_D > Crocinitomicaceae > CANHVK01. Next base: position 43,371 of record CANGZT010000006.1, read on the forward strand.
AAAACTTGATTGATGTGGAAAAACAAGACTCAATTTTTAACCTTCAACCAAGCCCCTTCTTTTATATTCGCAACTTCAAAAAAACACGAAAAATGAAAAAAGTATTCAACTTGAAAGTTATTTTCACTATTTGTGGAGTATTATTTTTAATGCTTACTTCTATAATGTCTGAAAACGAAACTTACGTTCAGACTGGAAAGGCATCTTATTATTCGAGAAAATTTCAAGGGAGAGAAACAAGCTCAGGCGAAATTTTTAAACACAATAAGTACACTGCTGCTCATAAAACATTACCATTCGGTTCCATTGTAAGAGTGGTGAATATGGAAAATGATTCAATTGTTTACGTTAAAATCAACGACCGTTTACCTAAAACTTCCAAAAGGTTGATCGATTTAACACGTAAAGCAGCTAAAGAATTAAACTTCATCAAAAAAGGTTTAGCTAAAGTTACTGTAGAACGTGTCCTTTAACATTTTATCAGAACTCAAAGTTATTGACATTTCAACTGTTTTGGCAGGTCCTTCTGTCGGAATGTTTTTAGCTGAGTTAGGTGCTGAAGTAATTAAAATCGAACATCCAACTCAGAAAGATGTGACAAGATCATGGAAGTCAGCTTCTGAAGACAAAGAATCCATATCTTCCTATTTTTCAAGTATCAATTTCAAAAAGAAGTATC
>CANGZT010000007.1 GCA_947458955.1 Flavobacteriia bacterium
ATAATGTTTAATGCTTTATGATGAATTGTAAATACAAAAACTAATCACTCCGCCGCGGCGGATCTCTAGTGACTATTGACTAAAAACTAATGACTATTTACTAATCACTAACTACTATCGACTAATCACTAAAAATGTTATCTTTGATTCATGGATTTCAAGTCACTTCAGCAGCAAATTATAAACAAGGATTTTAAACCTGTATATCTATTTCAGGGAGAAGAACCTTTGTTTATTGATCAGTTGTCGAAATTGATACATGATATTGTTTTAGAAGATCATGAAAGAGATTTTAATGAAGTAATTCTCTATGGAAAAGATACTGATGCGCGCACGGTTGTGCTTGAAGCAAAGGGTTTTCCAATGATGGCAGAACGCCGTTTTGTCTGGGTTCGCGAAGCTCAAGAGATGAAAGATATTGACAAGTTAGAAAGTTACCTTGAAAATCCAAATCCCTCAACCGTTTTACTACTTGCGTATAAATACAAAAAAGTTGATTCAAGAAAAAAAATAGCGAAGTTGTTTGCTAAATCTGGTGTTGTTTTCAACTCTGAGAAAATTAAAGAATATCAATTAGTTGATTGGATAACAAAATATGTGACAACTGTAAATTATCAAATCTCAAGCAAAGCAGCTTTATTATTAGCTGAAAGTATTGGTAACGATTTGTCTAGAATCGCTGGGGAAATAGAAAAATTGTCTATTATACTTGAAAAAGGGACAACAATTAACGAAGTTCATATCGAGGAAAATATCGGTATATCGAAAGATTATAACATGTTTGAATTAAGTAGTGCTGTTCAAAATAATGATTTTTTGAAAGCAATGAAAATCATTACTTATTTTAAATACAATCCGAAATCAGGTCCTCTGGTAGTTATCATTGGTTCTCTTTATAATCTATATAGCCAATTGATGAAAGTCCATTTTTTATCTGATAAATCACCACAAAGCGTTGCTTCTTCTTTAAGAGTTCATCCATATGTAGCTGGAGAACTAGTCAAGGCAGCGAAAATTTATAATCCAAAAATTATAGCACGAAACATTAATTACCTATATCAATATGATTTAAAGTCAAAGGGAATTGGCGATTCTCATTCTGAGGATTCAGAGTTAATGACTGAATTGGTTTACAAATTAATGCATTAGTTTATGCACGCATTTTATATTCCTACATTACTACCCGAAATCAAACACTTATTTCTAAGTGAAGAAGAATCAAAGCATGCGTGTCGGGTAATGAGACTAAATACAGGAGATTTAGTCGAACTATTAGACGGAAAAGGAGGGAGATACGAAGCGAAAATTTTATCCGATCATCCTAAAAAATGTGAGGTTGAAGTAGTGAAGTATAAAAAAGAATTACAACAACCATTTGATATTCATATTGCAATAGCACCTACCAAGAATGCAGATCGTATTGAATGGTTTTTGGAAAAAGCTGTAGAATTGGGCTTGACTAAATTGTCTTTAATTCAAACAGATAGGGGAGAACGAAAACAAATGAAAATTGATCGTTTAGAGAAAATTGCTGTTGCAGCTATGAAACAATCACATCGTACTTATCTACCCGAAATCAAAGAATTACAATCGTTTAAAGATTTTATAAAAATATATCCTAAGGGAGGTATTGCTCATTGTGAGGAGTTTCATAGTCAATCTTTAACAGAAATGGTTCCTCCATCTGATTTTCCAATACTTATTGGTCCAGAGGGAGATTTTACAATGAGCGAAATTCAAATGGCTTTAAATTCAGGTTATAACACCATCGCATTGGGTAAAACACGTTTACGAACGGAAACGGCTGGCTTGTATGCTGTAACATTATTAAAAAGTAAGTTTGAATGAAAATACTCTTTTTTATAAGTGTTTTTTGTGCTGTGTTTACTTTTGGGCAATCCTCACTAAAGTTAGCAGTTTTAAAATATAATGGTGGAGGAGACTATTATGCGAATCCATCGTCATTACCGAACTTAATCAAGTTTTGCAACAAGAATTTAAATACGGAGATAAATCCAGATGTCCCATATGTGGAAGTAGGAAGTCGTGATATTCTTCAATATCCATTTGTTCACATGACTGGTCATGGAAATGTTGTGTTTTCAGCTCAAGAATTAGATAACCTTAGAACTTATTTATTAGCAGGCGGTTTTTTGCATATAGATGATAACTACGGAATGGATGCCTATATTCGTCCTCAGATTAACAAGTTATTTCCAAATAATGAATTAGTTGAAATCCCAAATAATCACCCGATTTTTCATCAAAAATTTGATTTCAATAATTTACCTAAAATTCACGAACACGATAATAAACCACCAAAGGCTTTTGGTATATTTGTTGAAGGTAAATTGGTACTTTTGTATACTTACGAAACCGATTTAGGTGACGGATGGGAGAATCAAGCTGTTCACAACGACTCCAATGACAAACGTACTCAAGCGTTGCAAATGGGAGCAAATATTTTAATGTACGTTTTTTCAAGATAAAATGAAGATAGGAAGAAAACCAGGTTCAGAGCGCATTTCAACATTTAAAGTTAAAAATGAGAGTTCATTGTTTGATTTTATGCAACAAGCTTTCAAAGAGAAAAGTAAAACTTCTATCAAACAATTGTTAGCGAATAAACTAGTCCAGGTAGATGGGCAGTTTCAAACACATGTTACTTTCACTGTTAAACCTGGAAATGTAGTAACCGTAGGAAAAAAAGAAATAAAACAGGTAAAACTTCCTTTTCATTTAAATATTTTGTTTGAAGATGAATATTTGATAGCAGTAGTTAAACCTGAAGGTTTATTGTGTAATGCCACTGAAAAGGAAAAATTAAAAACACTTGCAACGTATGTAGGGGCGCATTTTAAGGCTAAAAACCCTGGTAAATTATTGTACCTTGTAAATCGTTTAGATAGAGATACATCAGGTATAGTTGTGTTTGCAAAGTCTATGGATATTAAAACATTGATGGTGAACTCGTGGGGTGAAACAATGAAGAATTCCTCTTTTTTGGCAATTGTAGAGGGAGTAGTAAACCCAAAAGAGGGCGAAATAACTTCTTATTTACGTGAAAGTAAAGCGATGAAAGTGCATGCCTCTAAAAATCAAACGTATGGAAATGAGGCAGTAACAGAATATATTACGATAGCTAATAGAAAGAATTCATCGATGTTGGAAGTTGCACAGCGTACAAATGTAAAAAATCAAATCAGAGTTCAATTACAAGAGATTGGTCATCCAATAGTTGGTGATAAAAAATATGGTGCAAAAACAAATCCTATTGGTCGTTTGGGTTTACATTTCTATCGTGTTGAATTTATACACCCGATTACTAAAAAGGTTGTAGAGATTAAATCAAAAGCTCCAAAAGGATTTAGTAATTATGAATTATAATTGATTTATTATGAATTAATTCAGTTATAAATTACACTTCATAAATCATAATTATTTAAAGGTCTTCAGGTATTACAGCTTCTTTGTAACTCTTCGTTTTTGGTTTTAACTTTTCAATGAATACAACTTTATATTTCTCACCGTCCTCAGTGATTATTAGTTCAGAGATGCCATTAATTACGGCAGGTGCAGATTTTTTTTCGTTGTTAAACTTTTTGTCAAGCAAGCTATAAGTACTGTCTTCTAATTCAATAAAGATGGAAACAATTGTACCGTTTTCCACTCGAGTTTTTCCATTAAAGCAACTATTTCCAGTAGGAGACAATTGAACGATAATTACATTTTTGTGAATGGCATCTTCTACCGTGTAACTCCCTCTTGAATTAAAGGAATGCTCTAACTTTTTTAAACAATCTGCTTCTTGAGCTAAGAAAGTTTGAGATAATAAAGTACAAATGGTAAGTAATAAAGAGCTATATATTTTTTTCACTTGGTGAAAGAATTTAATTAAAAAAAGAAATATTCTTTTAATCAAAGATAGTAAGTTTAAGTAAAATCAGAATATTTGATTATAAATATTTAACTTTATATCTTAATCTATTTTTGGTAGTACCTATGGCTGTTGCATCTCATTTTATTGAAGCTGGAAAAATTTTAGTTCAATTTTCAACAGAAGAAAATTTCAAAAAAATAGAATCTGCAGGTGATATAATGGTAGAAGCTATAAAAAAAGGGCGAAAAGTTTATGCCTGTGGAAATGGTGGTTCGATGTGTGATGCTATGCATTTTGCTGAGGAACTAACGGGTAGGTATCGTGGTAATCGACAAGCTATACCTGCCTTAGCTATTGCTGATCAAAGCCATATTTCTTGTGTGTCCAATGATTTTGGTTATGAATATGTCTTCTCACGATTTTTAGAAGCTTTCGGAAATGAAGGAGATGTGCTATTTGCTATTTCTACTTCAGGCAACTCTAAAAATGTATTGAATGCAATTGAAGTAGCGATAAACAAAGGTATGAAAATAATAGGCCTTACAGGGAAAGATGGAGGAAAAATGAAAGAAGTGTGTGATGTTGAAATTAGAGCACCATATTCAGATTTCGCTGATCGTGCACAAGAAATCCATATTAAGGTAATACATTCTTTAATTGATCATATTGAAAGTAAACTAATTTAACGTTTCTTAGATATCACTGATTTATTTGTTTTTTTCTTTTCTTTCTTGATTACCTTTTCGTCTTTAAAAAAATCAGATTTGTTTTTTGGTCTTAATGCTGGTTTCCAATTAAAATTTGTTATAAATTGTTCCTCTAGATTTAATTTTTCCATGGGGTACATAATTCCATCTGCTTGATCTGCATAACTTACTGTTTTAAATTCCCCACTGTCTAAATTAACTTTAATACTACTTGAGTATAGTCTCACCATTCCCTTTCTAGTTATTTCAATAATACTATCAGTTTTTTTAGATTCTTCTGGAAAGTAAATAGTTTGTGCATTACCTAGAACATCAATTTTTTTCAAATTATTATTTTCATCAAAATAGGCAAACATATTTTTTCCTCCTATTTGATTATAATATTTGCCACTATCTACTTCTGTTATTGTAATTGATTTATTTATAATTTCACTATGATCTATAATACTATCTTTCATAAATAAGTGAATTATATCGCCACTTATCTGTGCATTTTTATTCCATAAAATTGGAGATTTAAATAAGGTAAGTTGTTTTTCTTTTTTTGAATATTTTAGACTATCTGAAATACCTTGAAGGTTATGACTAAAAATTTTCCCTTTATTATAACCAATTACATAATCAATTTGGTCGAGTGAATCATGATATAAAAATAAAGTATCGGATTTGACAAAAAGCGTATCTTTTTTTTGTTTATAGCTAATGAAAGGTTGTTTGGTTAAATAGCTTCTTTTTTCTTTTTTTGAGTAAAATAGTTTATTTCCTTCAAAAGAAACCCCTTTATCTGAATCTTCATACCTAATATGACCATATGCACCTGACAATCCTTTGCTTTCATATGAGTAAAGTGTATCCGCCGATAGCGTTTTAGTTGGTTTTGAAATACTTGCTTTTTGATGTATAAAACATTCTTCTGTTTCAGTATTCATCCAACCTCTTTCGCAATAGATTTTCGTGTTATTTATTTGTTGAATGTTTGTAGGACTATAAAAATAAATTCGTTTTGTTCCGTATTGAAAACGAATTGTATCTGTTTTTAATTTTGTGGTTGGGCTTTTATAATCTACTAACTTACTCAGTGAAATATTTTTTGTTTTTGGGTAGAAATATCCACAGAGACTTGATATTTCCTCTTTTCTTTTAATGTTTTCAATGCGTCCACCTGAGGTATAAGTCGCAACATCTTTTTTGGAATCAAAAGTTAATGTATCGGTACTGATTTTGAATTCTCGATCCCTCACACGAACGTGACCCCACAGTTTACCCAGTTGATTAATTCCGTTGTAATGCATTGAGTCACAATACAAATTTAAAGTATCGTGTTTTGATAAATGTACATTTCCGTATAATTTTAATAAATTTTTATCTTTATAATAAGTGGCTGAGTCACAATAAATTTCGTTTTTTTGGTAAATAAGGTGTATGTTCCCTATGAGTTTATGTTCTCCTGTATTTCTGTTAAAAGACAATTTGTCAGCACCTGGTTTCAATTCCATTAGATCTTGAGCAAATACCAAATTACTCAACATAAAAACAGCGCCTATCAAAAGCGCTGTATGAATAATATGTAAAACTGATTTACCCAATTATTTTCTGTTTGAATGTGTTTGCTTTCTATCCGGTCCAACTGAAACTGTAGTGATTGGAACTTCAAGTTCTTTTTCTAGATATGTAATATAATCTTTAAGTGCTTGAGGAGCATTTTCAATAGAATCTAGTTGTGTTAAATCACAATTCCAACCTTTTAATTCTATATAAATAGGTTCGATATCTAATCCATCGATATCAAAAGGTAAATAATCAACTATTTCACCATTGATTTTGTAATGTGTGCAAACTTTTATTGTTTCAAAAACACCTAGCACATCTGCTTTCATCATGGCAAGTTCTGTTACGCCATTAATCATGATGGCATACTTCAATGCAGGCAAGTCAATCCAACCACACCTTCTTGGTCTACCAGTAGTAGAACCAAACTCATTACCTTCTTTTCTGATTTTTTCACCATCTGCGCAATTCAACTCTGTCGGGAAAGGGCCACTACCTACACGTGTACAGTAAGCCTTGAAAATTCCAATAACAGAACCGATTTTTGTTGGTGCTACTCCTAATCCAGTACATGTTCCAGCTGTAACGGTATTAGAAGAAGTAACAAAAGGATATGTGCCAAAATCAATATCAAGCATAGTACCTTGAGCTCCTTCGGCAAGAATTTTCGAACCATTTTTTAAAGCGGAATTTAAGAATTGTTCACTATCAATGCATGTGAAAGACCTTATTAATTCAATTCCTTCAAAGAAAGGTTTTTCCATTTCAGCAAGATTGTATTCAAAACCTTCATGGTGTTTTAAAATACCCTCATGTTTTTCAACTAGTTGATTGTATTTTTCTTGGAACTTAGGAGAGAAAATATCACCAACTCGTAATCCATTTCTACCTGTTTTATCCATATAAGTTGGTCCAATTCCTTTTAATGTTGAACCTATCTTATTCGTTCCTTTTGCAGCTTCAGAAGCTGCATCAAGTAATCTATGTGTTGGTAAAATTAAATGTGCCTTTTTTGAAATCAGTAAGTTTTTACGAATGTCCATACTGAAAGGAGCTAATTTTTCAATTTCTTTTTGAAAAACAACAGGATCAATAACCACTCCATTTCCAATAATATTAGTTACTTCACTGTGAAATATTCCTGACGGAATGGTATGAAGAACGTGTTTAATACCTTCAAATTCTAATGTGTGCCCTGCATTTGGGCCACCTTGAAAACGAGCTATAATGTCATATTTAGGGGTTAAAACATCAACAATTTTACCTTTACCTTCATCTCCCCATTGAAGACCTAATAATACGTCAACCTTCATACTATTTTTTGTTTTGCGTTTCATCTATTTTGTTGTCAGATGAAATCGTGAATATTTCGTTAAGTTTAGAAATTTGAAATAATTTGGCAACATTTGGTTGTAAATTATTCAATAATAATTTTTTTTCTTTATTTCTTGTTCTTGTTAATGCTCGAACAAAAAAGTTTAATCCAGTACTCGTTATGTGAGTTAACTTACTCAGATCAAATATAAGCGTATCCTCTTCACCATCAATTTTTTTTTGCAACTGTTCTATGAGTTCAGTAGTGTCAATGTCTGAAACAATTTTACCCTCCAATTGAAAAGTAACTGTTTTTTCAACTATTTCTTCTGAAAATTGTAAGTTCATGACAGTTTAAGAATTGATTGGTTTTTTCTTTTCCCCATAAAAATAGAGCGAATGGTGATGAATATTAACTCCAAAAACATCTTCTATGGTCGCTTTGATTTGTTGAATACGCGGATCACAAAATTCTATGACTTCTCCTGAGTCAGTTAATATAACATGATCATGTTGTTTGGAACCATGTGATTTTTCGAATTGAGCTATGTTTTTACCAAATTGATGTTTGCGAACTAAATTACAAGCAAGTAATAACTCAATAGTGTTATATAGGGTAGCTCTCGAAACTCGGTAATTTTGATTTTTCATCTTATTATATAAGGATTCAATATCAAAATGACCTGGATAGGCATAGATTTCAGCAAGAATAGCAAATCGCTCTGGTGTTTTACGATGACTATGTTGCTCCAAATAAGCTGAAAATATGTTTCTTACAGTTTCTTGTAATTCCTCTTGTAGCATCTTATTCTTAAAAGGCAAAAATAATATTTTTTTTAGACCACACTTTTTAATCTAAATATTTCTTTATTAACAGGTGTTGAAAAGTGATTAATCCTTTGCATGTATCACTTCACTATCTTCAAAATCCCATCTTTCGATTCTTTCAACCCCTTCAATTTGTTCGAATTGCTTGGTTAACGCATCCAAGTGTTCAGTGTCATATACCATCACTTTGATCAACCCTTCAAATATTCCATCGTTAGCTTCAAACGAGATTGATTTCATATCTACATTTAATTGCTTTGATATTATTTCTGTAATTCGGTTTACGATACCTACACCATCAATACCCAATAATCTCAATGAAGCTAGGTGTTCAACAAGATCTGTATTTGTCCATGTCGCTTTAATACATCTAAACGCCATTTTGGAATTCATATGTTCAGCATTTGGACAATTATTACGATGTATCTTGATTTCATTATTGTTGGCAAGATAACCAAAAATAGGATCACCTGGAATAGGATTACAACATTTAGCTAACTTATAAGCATGCTCTTTGTATTGTTCATCAAATTCAATAGTACGTTTATGATAATCATTTGCTTCTGTCTGCTTTTCAGTAGATTTTGAAGCAAGTAATTTTTTGTCTACAACTAAATTACCCTCTTGATCGTTTAGTTCTCTTAACTTATTTAAATCAACTTTTGCTTTAGCAATTCGAATGTATAAATCTGTTAATGTATTCGCACCAAAATAACGCTCGATAATATGAATGTTTTCTTTGGAGTTGTTTAAGTTAAACTGTTTTAATTTTCTTTCAAGAATTTCTTTACCATCTTGAGCAATCGCTTTAATTTGTTCATTTAAAGCTCCTCTGATTTTTTGTTTTGCTCTAGCTGAGTAAACATATCCAAGCCAATCTTCAGTAGGTTTTTGTTTTTCAGAAGTGATTATTTCAACTTGATCACCGTTATGTAATTGATAGCTCAATGGAACTAATTGAGTATTTACTTTAGCTCCTATACATTTGTTGCCGATACCTGTGTGAATATCATAAGCAAAATCAAGTATAGTTGCACCTACAGGTAGAACTCTTAATTGACCTTTCGGTGTAAAAACATATATTTCATCAGTGAATAAATTCATTTTGAATTCATTCACAAAATCCATTGCAGTTAAATTATGGTTTTCCATCAAATCCCTGATCTCTGCAATCCATCGATCGAATTTAGAAGTCTCTGAATCGCCTGCATTCTCTTTGTATTTATAGTGAGCTGCTAAACCTTTCTCTGCGATTTCATCCATCCTTTTGGAACGAATTTGTACTTCTACCCATTTACCCTGGTTAGACATTACGGTTGTGTGTAAAGATTCATAACCATTTGCTCTTGGGGTTGAAATCCAGTCCCTAAGCCTTTCAGGACTTGGTTGGTAAAAGTCGGTGACAATACTGTAAATTCTCCAACAATCAGGTTTTTCTAATTCAACTGGCGTATCAACAATGATTCTTACTGCAAACAAATCGTAAACTTCTTCAAAAGGGACACTTTTAGTTTGCATTTTTCTCCAAATGGATGAAATGGATTTTGTTCTTGCTTTTACATCGTAAACATAACCTTCATGATTCAGAGCTTCCTTAATTGGTTCTACAAAAGTTTTGATAAATCTATTTCTAGATTCTTTTGTTGACTTCAATTTACTCTCAATCATGTGATAATTTTCAGGATCTGAATGTAGAAAACCTAGATCTTCTAATTCACTTTTGATGGAGTGTAAACCAAGTCTATGTGCTAAAGGAGCATATAAAAATTTTGTCTCTGATGCTATTTTTAATCGTTTATCTGCACGCATACTACCAAGTGTGCGCATGTTGTGTAAACGGTCTGCAAGTTTGATTAAGACAACTCGAATATCATCAGAAATTGTTAATATCATCTTGCGGAAATTTTCCGCTTGTATTGATGAGTTTTCATCAAAAATCTCAGGAATCTTTGTTAAACCATCAATGATTCTTCTTGATTTACTTCCAAATAATTCCTCAATATCTTCTAAGGTAATGTAAGTATCTTCAACAGTATCATGTAATAAAGCACAAGTAATACTTGTCGCTCCTAAGCCCATCTCTTCAGAAACAATACGCGCTACAGCAATCGGATGATAAATATATGGTTCTCCCGATTTACGTCGCATATCTTTATGTGCTTCAACTGCAACATCAAAAGCTTTTCTGACCATTTTTTGATCGTCTTTTGATAAGGTTTTAGCATTTTTTAATAACGCTTTAAATGCGTTTAAAATTTCTTTTCTTTCTTTTTCTAAATCAATTCCTTGCGGTACATTTGACATAGTTGTGTTTTTTAATGATTAATTCGTTACAAAAGATAACAAATTATTTTAAATTTTATGTTAAAATAAAAATGTCCTCCCCGAGGAAAGGACATTTAAAATTTATTTAATTTAATTATTTAGCAGGTAAAACTTTAGCTTTAACTTCACCAAATCCGATACGAACTCCATCTTTTTCACAATAACCTCGCATGATTACTGTGTCATTGTCTAAGATGAATTTACGTTCAGTACCATCATTCATTTGTAATGGTTTTGTTCCTTTCCAAGCCAATTCTAACATTGATCCATAAGAATTTGGTGTTGGTCCTGAGATAGTTCCTGAACCCATTAAATCTCCACATCTAACGTTACATCCATTTACAGTATGGTGAGCTAATTGTTGAGCCATATTCCAATACATATATTTTAAATTTGATTCACAAATCAAATTTTCTGTACCATTTTCAGGTTGAATTAAAACTTCTAAATTAATGTCATAACTCTTATCACCAGTAAATTCCAAGTAAGAAAGAACTTTAGGGTCTTGCTCAGGTCCTGCAACTTTATAAGGCTGAAGTGCATCTAATGTCACAACCCATGCAGAAATACTAGAAGCGAAGTTTTTAGCTAAAAAAGGTCCTAGTGGAACATATTCCCAAGTTTGGATATCTCTCGCTGACCAATCATTAAACAAAACCATTCCGAAAATAAAATCTTCAGCTTCATCAGGTGCAATGGAATCCCCTAATGGTTTTCCTTCGTAAGTTATAAATGCTGTTTCTAATTCGAAATCTAAATTTCTGCAAGGGGCATAAATTGGATTTTCATTTGGATCTGGCTTAATTTGTCCTTTTGGTCTGTGTATGTCAACCCCTGATAAAATAACAGAACTTGCTCTACCATGATAACCAACAGGAATCCACAACCAATTAGGAAGTAATGCGTTATTAGGATCTCTAAACATTGTTCCAACGTTGGTTGCATGTTCTCGACTAGAATAAAAGTCTGTATAATCACCAATTTTCACAGGCATTTGCATAATGACACTCTTGTTAGGTATCAAAACTTGTTCAGCATGGTGTTTATTCTGTTGTAATTCTTGATTGTTAGAATCTAATAGGTTTGAAATACGGTTTCTTAATTCTCTAGTTGCAGTTTTCCCTTTTTTCATTAAATGATTCAAACAGTCTGTATCAAAATCTTCTAATCCAAACTGAAGGTTGTCAAGATAACCTAAAACATGTAACGTTTTTAAATCCAATACGTGATCTCCAATTCTTACACCAACACGTGTAGACAAAGAAGATGTTTTGAAAACACCAAAAGGTAAATTTTGAATTGGAAAATCTGAACCTGCTGGCACATTTACCCATGTAGTTAGTGCAGGATTGTTTGCAGCAATTATAGCCATATTTTGAATGTTAATTTATTAATCGAATTTTATGAGGCAAATATAACTATTAAACTTTCTATCTTCTTTTTAGAATTAAAAAATATTCATAAATCAGTTGATTTGTAATATAGAATTAAAGGGGTAATTTTGAATCAAATTATGATTGTATGAATTTGATTGATTTTAGAAGTGATACAGTAACAAAGCCTAGCAAAGAAATGTTAGATTTTATGTTTCAAGCTGAGGTTGGAGACGATGTTTACGGGGAAGATCCAAGTGTTATTGCTTTAGAAAGTTATGCGTCTGAATTTTTCGGAAAAGAAGCTGCATTATTTTGTACTTCTGGAACTCAGTCAAATCAGATTGGATTACAATTGCATTTAACTCCGGGAGGAGAAGTTATTTGTCATAGTGATAGTCATATATATAGGTATGAAGGGGGTGGAATTGCAAAAAATTCAGGAGCATCAGTTAAGTTACTAGAGGGTAATTTTGGAAGAATAAAATTAGATCAGATTAAGTCAGCGATAAATCCAGATGACGTTCATCTGCCTATCACACAATTGGTAAGTCTTGAAGATACTGCAAATAAAGGCGGTGGAGCAGTCTACGATTTCAACGATATTGTAGAAATCTCCAACTTTTGTAAGTCAATTCATTTACCGATGCATTTAGATGGTGCAAGAATGATGAATGCACTTGTGGTTAATAATGTAAATCCTAAAAAATATGCTAGTCAATTTGATACGATTTCTTTGTGTTTGTCCAAGGGGTTAGGTGCCCCTATAGGTTCTTTGTTAGTAGGGGATAAATCTCAAATCAAACAAGCTAGAAGAATTCGAAAATCAATGGGGGGCGGTATGAGACAGGCTGGGTATATTGCTGCTGCAGGTCTGTTTGCAATGAAAAACAATATAAATCGATTAGTTGAAGATCATAGAAACGCTTCTTATTTGGGAGAATCAATCAAAAAATTGGATTGGGTAAAACGTATTTATCCTGTTCAGACTAATATTGTGATTTTTGAGTTGAAATCCCCTGAAAAACAAATAGAAATAATTCATTTACTGAAAGATAAAGGGGTTTTGTGTAATGCTTTTGGACCTACAGCTATTCGATTTGTTACTCATTTAGATTTAAATACCAATCAAATTGAATATGCTATTGATGTTTTAAAATCATTACGAATAAGTTAAATTTTAGCATAAATTAAAGTAGGCAAAAAGTATTTTGTAGAATTCTCCTTAATTCACACTATCTTTGTACTTTAATTTTAATTATAATTTATGACCTTTAGCGAACTAGGGCTTAGGGAAGAGGTGCTTCAGTCGATAAACGATTTGGGGTTCGAAGCACCAACACCTATCCAACAGTCAGCAATTCCACACTTATTGAAAAGTGATAGTGACTTAGTTGGTTTAGCTCAAACAGGAACGGGAAAAACGGCAGCATTCGGCTTGCCATTAGTAAACAACATTCAAGATCAGTACGATTTAACACAAGGATTGGTAATTTGTCCAACAAGAGAATTGTGTCTTCAAATTTCAAAAGATCTTGAAAATTATGCGAAATACGATCGTAAAACTGCAGTTGTTGCAGTTTATGGTGGTACTGACATCCGTCGTCAAATTACACAAATTAAACAAGGTGCTACAATTATCGTAGCAACTCCTGGTCGTTTGGTTGATTTGATTCAAAGACGTGCTGTAAAACTTCAAGATGTTCGTTTTGTTGTGCTTGATGAAGCAGATGAAATGTTAAACATGGGATTCAAAGAGGATATTGATTCTATTTTAGATCAAACTCCTGATGAAAAAAACGTATGGTTATTCTCTGCAACAATGCCAAAAGAAGTGGCTGATATTGCAAAAAATTATATGACGAATCCATTAGAAGTTTCTATTGGACACAAAAATCAAGGAAATGTAAATATTGAGCACATTTATTACACTGTTCGTGAAAAAGATAGATATGCGGCTTTAAAACGTTTGATAGATGTAAATCCAGATATTTTTGGATTGGTTTTCTGTCGTACAAGACACGAAACACAACATGTAGCCGAAAATTTAAGTAAAGACGGATATAATGCAGAGCCATTACATGGTGATCTTTCTCAAGCACAACGTGATAATGTAATGAAGCGTTTTAGAGAACGTACAGTACAATTATTAGTTGCTACTGATGTTGCTGCTCGTGGTATTGATGTTGATAATATTACGCACGTAATAAATTATCAGTTGCCAGATGATATCGAAAATTACACACATAGAAGTGGAAGAACTGCTCGTGCTGGTAAAAAAGGAGAGTCGTTGGTGTTAATAAACTTAAAAGAACACTACAAAATCAAAGCGATTGAGCGTCAAATGCGTACAAGTTTTACACTTGGTGTTGTTCCTAGTGCAAATGAAATATGCGCAATTCAATTAGCTAGTTTGATTAACAAAGTAAAAGATACTGAAGTTAAAGAAAAAGATATTGAAGAGTTTTTACCTAAAATAATGAGTGATTTTGAGCATCTTTCAAAAGAAGAGGTGATCAAAAAGTTTATCTCAGTTGAATTTAATCGTTTTGTTGAATATTACAGTAAAGCTCAAGATTTAAATGTTTCTGAATCTAGAGATAGAAGAGAACGTGGAGAGAGAGGTGATAGAGATAGAGGAGAAAGAGGTGGAGAAAGAAGAGAGCGTTTTGATAGAGATGATAGCAATAGAACTCGTTTCTTTGTTAGTTTAGGTAAAAGAGATGGTTTAAATCCAGGAGGATTATTACGTTTGATTTGTGATGAAGCTGGTTTAACTTCTTCAAGTGTAGGTAAAATTGATGTTATGCCATCATTCAGTTTCTTTGAAGCAGATAATAGTCATACTGAAGCAATCTTAAAAGCTGTAAATGGAGCGAATTACGAAGGAAATCGAGTTTCTGTAGAAATTACGAAGAAAAAGGCGGAAAGAAGAAGTGGTGGTGGAGATAGAGATAGAGGATTCAGCGGAAGCAGAGATAGAAATGATCGTGGTGGAGAAAGAAGAAGTGGTGGTGGATTCGGAGAGCGTAAAAGAGAAGGAGGAGGATTTGGATCTAGAAGTGGGGGAGGAGATCGCGATCGCGACAGAAACTCTAGCAGACCAAGAAGTAGAAGTTCATACGGTAGAAATAATTAATTAAAAAATGGAAATTAGGAATATCGCAATTATTGCACACGTTGACCATGGTAAAACTACCTTGGTGGATAGAATGATTGAGGCAGGTACAGATGCTCAAAAACACGAAAAGCCAAAAGGGGAGTTATTCATGGATAACAATGATTTGGAGCGTGAAAGAGGGATAACCATTGTTTCTAAAAATGTATCTGTTCTATATAAAGGAACAAAAATTAACATTATTGACACTCCTGGTCACGCCGACTTCGGAGGTGAGGTAGAGCGAGTATTAAACATGGCTGATGGTGTTTGTTTGCTAGTGGATGCTTTTGAAGGTCCAATGCCACAAACGCGTTTCGTTTTAGGAAAAGCACTTGCTCTAGGTTTAAAACCTTTATTAGTGATTAATAAAGTGGATAAAGAAAATTGTACACCGGAAGAAGTTCATGAAAAAGTGTTCGATTTGATGTTTGAATTAGATGCAAATGACAGCCAGTTAGATTTCGCAACTGTTTATGGTTCTGCTAAAAACGGTTGGATGTCTGATGATTGGAAAAAGCCTACTGATTCTATTACTCCCTTATTAGATAAAATTTTAGATTATTTCCCTCCAAGAAAAATTGACGAAGGAAATACGCAAATGTTGATTACATCTTTAGATTTTTCAACGTTCGTTGGTCGTATTGCTATTGGCCGTCTAAATAGAGGGGAATTAAAAGAAGGTCAAAATATTATTTTGGCAAAAAGAGATGGAACTCAACAAAAACATAAAATCAAAGAGATGTTTGTGTTTGAGGGAATTGAAAGAGTAAAAGTTGCTGAAATTCAAGCTGGAGATATTTGTGCTTTAACAGGTATAGAAGGCTTTGAGATTGGTGATGTAATTTGTGATTTTGAAAATCCAGAACCTTTACAATCTATATCAATAGATGAGCCAACCATGAATATGTTGTTCTCGATCAATGATTCTCCATTTTTTGGAAAAGAGGGTAAAAAAGTAACTTCTAGACATATTCAAGAACGTTTAACTAAAGAGTTAGAAAAAAACTTAGCTATGCGTGTATATAGCACGGATAAAGCTGATAAATGGTTAGTTGCAGGTCGTGGAGTATTGCATTTATCTGTATTGATTGAAACCATGCGTCGTGAAGGATATGAATTACAAGTAGGACAGCCACAGGTAATTATTAAGGAGATTGACGGAGTTAAATGTGAGCCAGTTGAAGAATTGACAATCGATTTACCGGAGGAGTTCAGTGGTACTGCTGTAGAAGCGGTAACAAAGAGAAAAGGTGAAATGACAAATATGGAGCCGAAAGGAACTCGTATGACTATCCAATTTCAAATTCCTTCAAGAGGTATTATCGGTTTGAGAAATTACTTATTAACTCAAACAGCAGGAGAAGCGATAATGAATCACCGTTTCTTAGAATATCAACCATACAAAGGAGAAATTCCAGGACGTCAAAATGGTTCGTTGATTTCTATGGAACAAGGAGTTTCAATTCCTTTCTCTATTAATAACTTACAAGAAAGAGGTAAATTCTTTATTCATCCGAATGAAAATATTTATGAAGGACAAGTTATTGGTGAAAATTCAAGAGCAGGAGATATGGTTGTTAACGTTACTAAAACGAAAAAAATGACAAACATGCGTTCTTCTGGTAATGATGATAAAGTAAAATTAATTCCGCCAGTGAAATTCAGCTTGGAAGAATGTTTAGAGTATATCCAAGGAGATGAATACGTTGAGGTTACTCCAGAGAACTTACGTATCCGTAAAATCTTATTGAAAGAAACGGAGCGCAAAAGATCAGGTAAATAAACGTTTTATTTATACTTTACAAAAGGTGTTTTCAATTATGGAGACACCTTTTGTGTTTTTGGTGAATAACTTCGGAAACATTTTTTTTGATTGCATGGAATTTCGTTTTACTTTTATCAAAACCGAAATTGGTATAGTATGTTTGAAAATGAAGATGAACACTTTTTCGATGAAAGCTTCAACGAAGATTTAGTTAGGTTTGAGAATTCTTTGAAAGGAGAGCCAATCGGTTTTATGGATAGTGATTGTATTGAGTCTATAATCGATCATTATCTAATTCAAGGAAACTATAACAAGGCAAGTTTGTGTGCTGATTTAGGAATAGAACAATTTCCATTTAAATCTGTGTTCCTTTTAAGGAAAGCCCAAGCAGTTTCAGGAATGGGTCAATTAAAAGAAGCACTGAAACTTCTTAGTCAAATAGAAAGAGTATATGATGATTCATGTGAGTTTTTATTAACGAAAGCTTCTATTTTTAGTCAGCTTAGAGATACCAAGAACGCAATTAAATTTTTTACCGAGGCTTTAGCAGTTTCAGAGCCTGAAGATAAAGATGAAATTTATATTGATTTAGCGATGGAATATGAACATTCTTTTGATTTCAAAGGTGCAATTAAAATTCTAAAAGAAGCGTTGGTTAATAACTCTAAAAATGAAATTGCAATATATGAATTAGCTTTTTGCTATGATCAGTTAGGTGAATACGATAAAGCAATTGAAAGCTATTACAATTTTATTAATGAAAATCCATATTCATTTACAGCTTGGTATAATTTAGGAAATTCTTTTGCAAAACAAAATAATCATCAGAAAGCGATTTGGGCATATGACTATAGTGTTACAATTAACGAAGAATTTGCTCCTGCATATTTTAATTTAGGAAGTTCCTATTTATCTCTAGAAAATTACAAAACAGCATCTGATTTTTTTCTAAAATGTATAGAGATTGATGGTGAAGACGCTGTATGTTTTTGTTTTATAGGTGAATGCTATGAGCAATTAAATGAATTAGATTTAGCAAAAGAATATTATCATAAGAGTTTATCATTAAATCCAGAGTATGGAGACTCTTGGTTAGGGTTAGGTATTGTTAAAGATCTAGAAGGTAATACATTAGAAAGTATAACTTTCTTTAACAAAGCAATTGAAATAGAGCCAAGTAATCCTGGATATTTTCATGTTTTAGCTGGAGCTTTAGAAAAATTAGATCGTAATCAAGAAGCAAATAAAAACTACATTGCTGCTTTAGAATTAGATGATCAGAATGATCAATTAGTTACTGATTATTTGGATTTCTTAATAAATACTAAACAATTTGATACCTTTGATGATTTTGTTTGTAGTTTTAAATCTGAAAATGAAAATGTTAAGTTTTCAGTTCAATTGGTTAAGTTTTACAAAGAATTTAAAGTTGAAAATAAAGAAACAGCTATTTCAATTCTTAATTATCTGATATCTGAAAATTTGGATAAGGCTAGGGAAATTTTTTCTTTATACCCAGAGTTGTTAAACGATAACAAAATTGTAAATTTGTTTCCTTTATCTAATGATTAATTCATGAATTTTGATTTGCCATTCATACCTGAGAGAACAGTTCAGCCTAGAAATAGTGGCTTAACTATGATGATGGATAAAGGTTTAGGATTGCGTGAAGCAGAACATTTTATTGAGGCAAATTTAGAATTCACTGATATTGTTAAATTTGGATTTGGTACTGCTTATGTAACAAAACAACTTGTTGAAAAAATTAAGTTGTATAAAGAAAACGGAATTAGACCTTATTTTGGTGGGACACTTTTTGAAGTGTTTTATGCCAGAGGAAAATTTGAAGACTACCTAAGGTTGTTAGATAAGTATCAGTTAGATTTAGTTGAGGTTTCTGATGGTTCAATTATTATTAATCATGATGAAAAATGTGAATTAATACATCGTTTATCTAAAGATAGAATCGTTTTATCTGAGGTCGGTTCTAAGGATTCAGGAATTTTAATTAGTCCGAATCGTTGGATAAAAATGATGACTAAAGAATTGGAAGCTGGTTCTTGGAAGGTAATTGCTGAAGGAAGAGAGGCTGGAAATGTTGGTGTTTTTAGACCAAACGGATCTGCGCATACATTACTGATTAATAAGATTATAGCTAAGGTTAAGCCTGAAAATATTCTGTGGGAAGCACCGCAAAAAAATCAACAAGTTTGGTTTGTTAAATTATTTGGAGCAAATGTTAATCTTGGGAATATTGCACCAAATGAAGTTATTCCGTTAGAATGTCTAAGACTAGGACTTCGTGGAGATACTTTTTTTGATTATTTACCTAAAGATTTCGCTGAACGATTAAAACAAGTTCAGTCAGATGAAGAAGAAGAGGAACTTGTATAATTATGTACAAGAAGAAATTTGAAATTAAAGAACATTCAGGTGCTGTTTTCAGCTTAGCCAAAGATGAAAACTATATTTATTCAGCGTCTGCAGATAAATTTGTTACCAGATGGAATCCAAATACTGGTGAACAAGATTCATTCGCTATTAAATGTGAAACTTCAATTTATAAAATAAATCATTTAAAGAATAAAAGTATACTTGTAATTGGAACAAGCTCAGGAGATATACATATCATTGATACTAAAATCAAAAACGAAATTAAATTCATAAAATATCATAAGGTACCAATTTTTGAAATTCAATTTGATGAGGTGGATAATCGGATGTATGTTGGTGATGCAGATGGTAATTTATCAGTTTGGAATACAATTGATTGGTCACTTTTATTAAATCTTCCGTTTGAGTGTGGAAAAATACGTTCAATATTAATTTTAAAGAAGTTAAATAAAGTAATATTTGGTGCGCAAGATGGAAAAATTAGAGTGCTGAATAATACTAATTTTAATCAAGAATTTGTTTTTGACGCCCATGTTAATGGTTGTCTTACATTGTCTTACATTGAGTTTAAGAAAAATGTTTTATTTTCAGCAGGTAAAGATGGGAATATAAAAGTTTGGTGGTTAGATGGTTTTAAAGAGGTTTTTGTTTTTCCTGCTCATAAAGAATCAATATACAAATTAGTCGTAACCAAGAACACATTAATTTCAATAAGTCGAGATAAAACCAGTAAGGTTTGGGATATTAGCAATTTAGACTTTTTAATAAAGTTAGATAGAAAGTTAGGTGGTCATTCACATTCTGTCAATGATATTTTACTTTTTGAGGCTTATTTAATAACTGCTGGTGACGATAAGCGTATTATTTTTTGGCAACCAGATTGATTTAATCAATTTGAATTTCTTAACCACCTTTAATATCAGAAAAAAATAATATATTTGTTGGTTATACTCGATAGTTCATTTTTAGTTATGACTAATGTTTTAAAGTTATTGTTATTGATAGCTACCATATTGGTAGGGGATTTTGTTGTTTCTCAAACGACAAACTTTAACTCAACCAAAAATTGGCGAAGAAACAAAAAAGAATTAATTATCAATGTCGGTCCTACTGGTTTCTTGGGTGAATTAGGAGGTAGAGATATGATCGGTAAAGATTATTCTATGGCCGATTTAGATTTGAAATCAACTACTTTTAATGTTGGTTTTTCATACAGGTATCGTTTTAAGCCTTATTTTGCAACTTCTACCATAGCGAGTATTGGTTCTGTAAAGGGAGATGATAAATTAACACTCGAATCAGCTAGAAATGCTAGGAATTTGAATTTTAAATCAACAATTGTTTCTATATACCAACGTTTTGAAATGATGTTATATTTTAAAGAGTCTTTCGGTCATAAATATAATTTCAAAGGTTTAAAGGGTAAGAAAAACAATAACGAACAGATTTATGTTTTTACTGGTATTGGTGTTACATATTTCAATCCAAAAGGAAATTATGAGGGGCAGTGGTTGGCTTTAAGACCCTTGAGAACTGAAGGACAAGGTTTTCCTGGTAGACCTAAAGAATATTTGCCAGTCACAGTAATTATACCATCTGGTATAGGTATGAGATTTGGTTTAACTAGAATGTGGAGGGTAGGAGTAGAACTTACTTATTTTAAAACTTTTACAGATTATATGGATGATGTATCAACTACTGGTTTTGATACAGATTTACTCTTAGAGAAATATGGTAAAGAATCTGCCTATTTAAGTAATCCTGCTCAAACAGAACAATATAAAGCTTGGTTCGCTAATGGTCAGCAAAGGGGAGATGCTCGAAACAAGGATGCTTATTTGTATGCAAACTTTATTTTTGCACGAAACATTACTTATAAAGTGAGTAGTCCTAGAAGACCTCAGCTTAAATGGAAAGGAATGCGTGCTAAATTCTAACATTTAATTTTATGTATTCTTTACTAAGAAGTTTCTTGTTCTTATTTCAACCTGAAAGAGCCCATTATTTAACTGCTAACTTTCTTCATCTTCTGTTAAAGATCCCGGGTGTTAAGTCGCTTTGGGAAGCAAATTATAAAGTAAATCATCCATCATTAGAAAGAAAATTATTTGGTTTAACTTTTCCAAATCCTGTTGGTTTAGCAGCAGGATTTGATAAAGACGCTAAGATGTTCTCAGATCTTTTTTCTTGTGGGTTTGGTTTTATTGAAATTGGAACGGTTACCCCGAAATCCCAACCTGGAAATCCCATTCCAAGATTATTTAGACTAAAAGAGGATCAAGCAATCATAAATAGAATGGGGTTTAATAATGGAGGTGTTGAAGTATGTTATGATAGGCTGAAAGATAGAGATAGAAGCCTAATTGTTGGTGGAAATATAGGTAAGAATAAATGGACAGAAAATGAAGATGCTGTAAATGATTATCTAGTTTGTTTTAATACTTTGTTTGATGTTGTTGATTATTTTGTAGTTAACGTATCTTCTCCAAATACTCCCGGATTGAGAGATTTGCAAGAAAAAGAACCATTGTTAAAATTATTATCCAGATTGTCAGAGGAAAATAGAAAATATTCACATCCTAAACCAATTTTATTGAAAATTGCTCCAGATCTAACAGATGGGCAGTTAGATGATATTATTTACATTATTAAAGAGTCAGGGATTGACGGTGTCATTGCAACAAATACAACAATATCTAGAGACGGATTAAAAACGGATAATTCAAAAGTTGAAAAAATTGGTGCTGGAGGTTTGTCAGGAAAACCATTAACCAAAAGATCTACCGAAGTTATTCGCTATTTAACAACAAAATCAAATCATGCTTTTCCTGTAATTGGAGTAGGTGGTATTCATAATGTTGAAGATGCTCATGAAAAATTAAATGCTGGTGCTTCACTGATTCAATTGTATACTGGTTTTATTTACGAAGGCCCTTCATTGATAAAAAAAATTAACAAAAGTCTAATCAAGTAAGTTATGTTCCACGAAAGAGTAACGTTAGTTGAATGTCCAAGAGATGCTATGCAGGGGATGTCTGATTTTATCGATACATCTTTAAAAGTTGAATATATAAACCTTTTACTTAAGTGCAATTTTGATGTATTAGATGTTGGAAGTTTTGTTTCGCCTAAAGCTATTCCTCAAATGAAAGATACAGCAGAAGTGCTTGATAAAATTGAATTTTCAAAATCAAATACTGAATTATTAACCATAGTTGCCAATTTAAAAGGTGCTGAAAAAGCTATTGAATTTGAACAGGTAGGTGTTTTAGGTTTTCCATTATCAGTTTCAAATACTTTTCAATTAAGAAATACAAATAAATCAATTGAAGACTCAATTCTTGAATTAGATAAAATAGCGAGCCTAGCGGCATCGAAAAATAAAAAAATTGTTGTCTATTTGTCTATGGGGTTTGGAAATCCCTACAATGATTTTTGGAATACTGATATTCTCTCGGACTATATTTCTAAATTAACTTCAGAATTATCTATTTCAACAATAGCTTTATCTGATACGATAGGGATTGCAACTCCTGATTTAGTTTTTAAAGTGTTTAACGAACTTAATAAATCTTCATTTAACACTGAATTAAGTGCTCATTTACATGTGCAACCTAACAAAGCAACCGAAATTTTAGATGCTGCTTTTAAAGGAGGATGTCGTAGGTTTGATGGTGCAATAAAAGGTTTTGGAGGTTGTCCTATGGCTGAAGATAAGCTAACAGGGAATATGCCTACAGAGATTATGTTAGATTGGTTGAATGCAAGAAATATTGGTACAAATATTGATAAATTGTCTTTTGATAAAGCATTTCATTTTAGTTCAAAGATTTTTAACTGATGATAAAAGGATACATTCTCATATTATTTATACTAACTTTTACCATATTTGATGTGAAAGCTGATGAAATTATTAAGAAAAATTTATCAGATTATACTCAATTAATTGTTCAAGGAAGAATTCCAGTTATTTTGGAAGAAGGTAAACAGTACTCTGCTGAAATTAAAATAAAATCTCAAGATGTTGATCCTGAAAAGATTGCTTTTGTAAGCAAAGGTAATCAGATGATTATTAAGTATACAGGATTGACTTTAAAAGAATTGGATATGGTTATTGTACTTAAAGTACCCAATTTAGATTTAATAGAATCAAGACAGGGCGCTAGAATAAGTATGGCTGCAAATATGAGAATTAAAAGTCCAAAAATCACAGTAAATGTTTTTGCTGGAGGGGTCGTTACTGGTAAATTTGATGTTGAGTCAGCAGAAGCAAATGTAGACCAAGGTGGAGATATAGTCTTAGTTGGTACAGCCAAACAATTTATTGGGAATGTTACTACAGGTGGAAGTATAGATGCTATAAGTTTCATAGCAAATAATGGTGTTGTTAAGGTGCGAATGGGTGGGAGTATTATAGTTAA
This sequence comes from Flavobacteriia bacterium, assembly GCA_947458955.1. Classification (GTDB taxonomy): domain Bacteria; phylum Bacteroidota; class Bacteroidia; order Flavobacteriales_D; family Crocinitomicaceae; genus CANHVK01. The sequence continues at coordinate 23,716 of CANGZT010000007.1, forward strand.
TTTCAGAGAAACTTTAAATGCGTCTGTTTTTAGTGGTGGTCTGATAAAGTATAGAGGTAATGGCACATTGACTGAGAAAATTACTCTTGGAGGGACGATTGAAAAATTATAAGGAATGAGGGGGATCTGTACTTTAATTATTGTTGTTTTTATACTTAATTCTTGTAAGAATGAAGATTCAACATTTCGATCGGTACCAGTTAAAAAAAAAATAATTGGTGATCAAACGAATATAGAGACTCTTTTTGATCAAACCACTTTCCCCTCAAATGTAGAACCAAAATTACTCAAAGAGCTAGAGATTTGTAATGTCAAAGAACGAGATTTGAATAATCATTTAGATCCAGCTTGTAATCCAAAGTTTTTTAGGTTTTTCTCATTTGTAGAGAATAAACCTTTAGAGAATGCTTTTTTATTACAGATTAAAGCTAGGGTGAATGATTTTCCATTGAGAAGACTTCTTGTTTTTGAAAGAGAAAAGGGAACTCTGGTAAAAGTGAATGGTTTTGTTGCTAATTTGATTGGTACTCGTATTTCTAAAACAAAACATCATGATTTAATTCTTCGATTTAATGATAATGTAGCTCAAGGGGATATTGTTTTTTACAACTGTTTGTATCAATGGGAGAATAATCACTATGTGTTCAAGAAAATAGAGCAAATAAACGATGCTAATATAAAGCCTCAGTTTCAAGATTCAATGAATGTAGTTATATCTACTATTATTAAAAATAATCGAATGGAGTTTTGAACAAGTTCTCTATCTATTTTCGACTTTGTTTCTTTTTTATTTTTAGCTCCTGTTCTTGGGATGTCGAAACTAAGCCAATTTTTGGAAATGGATCCCTATCTGATGGAAATTCTAAAGTTTGGTTGGTAGATCATCTTTTTAAAAATGGACTCGATTATCAACAACCTGAATTTTACGAAAGAGATTTAATTATTTTTTATTCTTCCAATAAGTGTAGAATATTGAAATGGAAAGATTTTGGAAAATCTAAGGGAGATGTTTTCTATTATCAATTAATTAGAAAAAAAGATAAGTTACCTAGACTGAATTTGTGGAAAGGAAATAAAAAATGGGAATTTAATTTTACTACTTTTTCAAATGAAAAATTGGTATTGGAACCAATGGAAGGTACGAATTTCAAGTACACGATGTCACTCATTCCTTTGCCAGAATGGTAGTGTTTTACTTTATTAGATTGATTAAAATATCCTTGTATACATCGTAAAATTTGTCAAATCGGATTAATTTATCTTCAAAAAAATCAAAAATGGCTGATCTTTTCTCTGGATTTAAGTAGTTTAAATCTGTTTTTTCCCAATAAATTCTAGAAAAATCACTAATTGTTTCATTCCAATAATGTTCTTCCCAAATTCCTTCTTCACCCATTTCATCTGTAAGCACTTTTTTCAATTCACCCATTTGTTCCCATACGATCGCTCTAATATCAGCATCTTTAAATTGTATATCAAAGCAAACTCGAACAGTTGATTTGTTTGTTTCTAATCGTAAAAAAATATTCTTGATATCAGTTCTATATTGAAGCCAGTTCATTTTACGACCTGAAGCAGAACGATGTTTGGACATGTGTTGTTTGAACTCCTCCCAAAAGGTGATTTTATATTGTTTAAATTCTTCTTTAGATAACATTTACTAGTCAAAAACAAGACAAATCTAGTTTATTTTCATTAGAGTTTTGAAAAATCTGTATTAAACTTAAGGAAAAACAGTTTTTTATCTGTAAATTTGCAACGTTTATTAATTATTAATAGAGGTTTCGTACCTCAACAATAAAATTTTATGGCAACACGTATTAGATTGCAAAGACACGGGAAGAAAGGAAAAGCGATCTTCCATTTAGTAGTAGCTGACTCAAGAGCTAAAAGAGATGGTAAATTCATCGAAAAATTAGGAGTTTATAATCCTAACACTAACCCTGCAACAATTGATATCAATTTCGAAAGCGCATTAAAATGGGTTCGTACAGGTGCAGAAACTACAGATACTGCTCGTGCAATTTTATCTTACAAAGGGGTTTTATTTAAAAACCACTTATTAAATGGAGTTAAAAAAGGAGCTTTAACTGAAGCTGATGTTGAAACTAAATTTGCTGCATGGTTAGCTGAGAAAGATGGTAAAATATCTTCTAAAAAAGATGGTTTAGCTAAATCTGCTGCAACTGCTAAGGCAGAAGCTTTGAAGGCAGAGGCAGAAGCAAAGGAGGCAAAAGCAAAAGCGATTGAAGCTAAGAACACTCCGGTAGCTGAAGAAGAGGAGGTTGCTGAAGAAACTGCAACAGAAGAAACTAACGAAGAAACTTCTGCAGAATAAATTTTAACTGAATGAATAAGGCAGACTGCTATCATTTAGGTCATATTGCGAGACTTCACGGATTTAAAGGTGAAGTCTCTCTTTTTTTGGATGTAACTAATCCTTTAGAATATGAAAACCTTGACAAAATTTTTGTAGATATAAATGGTTTTCTAACTCCTTTTTTTATTAAATCTCTTACACTTAGACCTAAAAGTCAAGCGACATTAAAAATTGAGGGTATCAACTCTGATAAAGAGGCTCAACAAGTGCTAAAAAGACAAGTGTATTTGCCTTTAGCAGATTTACCTGAACTTACAGGCAAGCATTTCTATGATCATGAAGTTGTTGGATTTGAAGTTATTGACCTCACGTTTGGTAGAGTTGGTGTTATTCAACAAATTATAGATTTGCCTGTCAATCCATTAATTCAAGTTGATGCAGATGGTAAAGAGGTTTTAATTCCCTTTGTGAAAGATCTTATTCAAGATGTAAACAGAATAGATAAACAATTGATAGTAAAGGCTCCAGCTGGGTTAATAGCTATTTATTTAGGGTAATGTCCCGTTTTCAATTTAAAAATTTCACAATACATCAATCTAGATCAGCTTTAAAAGTAGGTACAGATTCTATGCTTTTAGGTGCATCAATTAAATCTAGTTCACCAAAACATGGTTTAGATATTGGTGCAGGTACTGGTGTTTTAAGTCTGATGGTGGCTCAAAATCATCCAGGAATTTTAATTGATGCAATTGAAATAGATCCTAATAGTTATGAAGACTTAACTGAAAATGTTTTATTCTCTGATTTTAAAAATCAAATACAAACAATACACAAGGATTTTTTTTCGTGCCAATTTATTAAAAAGTTTGATTTAATCTTTTCAAATCCACCTTTTTACGATGATGGTTTAAAATTTGATCAAAATGTAATTTATCACTCAAAACATACTGTCAATTTCTCTATAAATAATTTTTTTTTGAAGTCAAAAGAATTGTTAGAAGTAAATGGAAATCTATGGATCATTGTTCCCTTCGATAAAACTAAATCTTGGGTTGATACTGCAATTCAAAATAGTTTAAGTCTTGTTAAACAGATTATAATTGAAGCAAAACCAGGTAAAAAAGTTAGGTCAATTTTAGTTTTTTCCTTTGATGAAAATCAAATAATGAATATTTCTAATTTTGTTGTAAGAGATTCAAAAGGTTATTATACACAAGAATATCATCTACTTACAAATGAATTTCATAATAAAATACCATTGAGGTAAACCTTATTATTTTTATTGCGTTAAAGTTGTATATTTATATAAAGTTTTGATTTCATTTTTATGAATTTAAAATACAAATATTTTATTGTAATCTTGTTGCTTGCTATAACTTCTTCTTGCAAAAAGAAGCAGGTTAGGGTTATAACAAATTCTCCAACATCAGTGATGTCAACAAATGCTATCTCTGGTGGAGAGGTGTTGGATGACGGCGGACAAAATATTTTAGCTTATGGAGTTTGTTGGGGAACAAGTTCTGGTCCAGTTTTAGGCACAGATAACTTTACTGTCGATGGTTCGGGTGTTAATGCTTTCACAAGTAAAATTACAAAACTCAAACATAAAACCACCTATTATGTCAGGGCATATGTTAAATATAGTGGAGGTATTACTTACGGAAATGAATATGCTTTCTACACCCCACCTATGATTTCGAGTACAGTACCAATTGTTTTCTCTTATGCTGTTTCAAATGTTGATACAACAAATCACATTTTAAAACTAAACGCTGAAATAATACATAAAGGAGGATCTGATGTTATAGAAAAGGGTTTTGTTTGGAACAATAAAGGAGGACCTTCTGTTTCTGATTTTAAAATCATTTCTAATTCTCAATCAGATATTTTTTCTGCTGAATTTAATTTTGATATGTCAACACAATATTATTTAAAAGCATATGCTATAAATTCTTTTGGAGTTAGTTATGGAGATGAAATAAAAGTGAAGATAGAGAAAGTAAAACCAAAAGTAGTTACTCAAGAAATAATTGAAATAGATTCAAATTATGCTATTTGTACCTCAAATGTGACTTATTCAGGTGGTACAGATATAATTGAAAGAGGTATTTGTTGGGCAGCATTTTCTAATCCAACCGTTTCTGATTTTAAATCTTCAGATGGATCAGGTTTGGGTGTTTTCACTTCCACAATGACCGGATTATTACCAAATACTTTATATTATTGTAGAAGTTATGCAACCAATAGTGAAGGGACAACTTATGGTAAGGAAATATCGTTTAGAACAATGGTTGGTAAATTATTTATCGGAATGCAATATAAAGGGGGGATAATCTTTTATATTGAACCAATGAAAGGAGGGGGGCTATTGGTATCTAATGATGATGTAAGTTCAGGTTCTTCATGGGGTTGCGCTTCTAATATTACCTCTGCAACTAGTAAAGGAGTAGGTTCAGGTCAATCTAATACAGATGCAATATTATCCCAATGTGGTAATGTTGGAGCTGCTGGAATTTGTGCTAATTATAAATTTGGAAAGTACGATGATTGGTATTTACCATCATACGATGAATTAGGCTTAATTTACAAAAACTTAAAAGTGACCGACAAAGAAAAATTCTCAATTGGATATTATTGGTCTTCAACTCAAAAAGATGCTTCAACAGCATTAAGATATGGATTTCTTGGAGGGAATTATGGTGAAGCAGATAAAGCTTCATCTCAATTAGTAAGAGCTGTGAGGAAATTTTAGTAAATAAAAAGTCAAATTTGAAATTGTTCAAATTTGACTTTTTATTTTATTAATTGAATTAGTTTTTTAACCCAAAATTTTCAATAATCAAGCTAGCTAATTCAAGACCAATTCTATCTTGTGCTTCAAGTGTTGCTGCTCCAATGTGGGGTGTTGTAGCAATTCTAGAATGATTTAAAAGTTGTTTATTAGGTGTTGGTTCATTTTCAAAAACATCTAATGCTGCATAAGAAACTATTCCATTTTCAAGTGCTTTCAAAAGTGCTATTTCATCAATTACACCGCCTCGCGCTGCATTTATTAATCGAACACCTTTCTTCATCATAGAAAATTCCTTTTCTCCAATCACAGCATCTCCGTTTGGTTGTTTAGGAACATGAACTGAAATAAAATCACAATGAGGAATCACTTTATTCCAATCGGATTCAACTTGAATTTTAACTTTTGGGGTACCATAACCTTGAATTTCAGCTAATGTTAATTCAACTTCTCTTGGCTGAATTTCGATCGCTTTTACATACATTCCTATTGATAAAGCATAAGAAGCTAATGATTGACCAATTCTACCAAAACCTATAATCCCTAGTGTCTTACCTCTTAATTCAATACCTTTAGCATAATTCTTTTTGAGGGTATTGAAATCTCCCAACTCCATGTTTTTAAAAGAATCATGTAAAAATCGAGAAATAGAAAACATTTGTCCCATAACTAGTTCTGCTACGGATTGAGACGAAGAAGCAGGAGTATTGATTACCGTCAACCCTTTTTCACGGGCATATGCTACATCAATGTTATCCATTCCAACACCTCCTCTTCCAATTAATTTTAGACCTGGACATGTATCAATTACTTCTTTCCTAACTGTTGTAGCACTTCTAACCAAAACAATTTCGTAATTTTCTTCATTGATTTTAGTCGCTAGTTCAGATTGATCTACTTTATCTGTAATTACGGTATATCCCGCAACTTCTAATGCTTTTTTTCCCTCATCGGAAATTCCATCATTTGCTAATATTTTCATTTTATTAAAAATTAACCGTGTTTAATACCAAACTCTTTCATAACATCAACTAAAACTTGAACACTAGAAAGTGGTAAAGCATTGTATAAAGAAGCTCTATAACCACCAACTGATCTGTGTCCTGGCAAACCTACAATTCCTGCCTCTTTCCAATATTTATCAAAGTGCTCGCTCAAAGATTCATCATGTAATTTGAACGTTACATTCATTTTTGAACGATCTTCTTTTTCTACAGTACCAAAAAATAAAGGGTTAGCATCTATTTCATTATAAAGTAGAGCTGCTTTAGCGTTATTTTCGATTTCCTTAGCTTTCACACCACCATTTGCAATTAAATGCTTCAAATTTAACATAGCAACATATACAGAAAAAACGGGTGGTGTATTTAACATCGACTCTTTATCTACATGTTGTTTTAAATCAAGGTAAGTAGGTAAAAAAGGAGAAGTTGATTTTCCTAGAATTTCATCTTTTACAATATATAAAGTTGCCCCAGCTGGACCTAGATTTTTTTGAGCTCCAGCATAAATAAGGTCAAAATCACCAATATTAATCTCCTTTGAAAAAATATCAGATGACATATCACAAATTAATGGTAAACTTGTCTTAGGAGTTTCATGAAATTGAGTTCCATAAATGGTATTATTTGAGGTGTAATGGAAATAATCTAGATCATTTGGAATATCATAACCTTTAGGAATATATGTAAAACCTTTGTCTTCAGAAGAAGCAAGTACATTAACATTTACACCTACCTTTTTTGCTTCTTTGATTGCACCTGAAGCCCATGTACCTGTATTTAAATATCCGGCTTTTTTATTTTCTCTCATCATATTAAGAGCAGCTATGGTAAAACCAAGTGTTGCACCACCTTGCAAGTAGGCAACAGAATATCCTTCAGGTACATTTAATGCTTTTTTTACTAAATCTAAAGCTTCATCCATCACAGCAACAAAATCTTTGTGTCTGTGTGATACTTCCAAAATAGATAAGCCATTAAAGTCTAATACTGCCTCAGAAGCTTGTTTAAAAACATCTTGAGGTAGAATGCAGGGTCCAGCTCCAAAATTATGTTTCATAAGAGTTTATTTTATTGAGTTAAACTATTGTTTTATTTTAATTCGAATTCTGTTTAATTAGGGTTTAAAGATAATTGTTAAATATCAAAAAATATCATTTGACATTAATAACTTCTATTTCGAAATAAAGAATAGAATGTGGTGGTATTTTATCTAGTTCATAATCGCCATAACCAAGATGAGGTGGAACTAACATTTTCATTTTACCTCCAGGTTTTAAATACATCATTCCTTCTTGCCAACCTTGAATTAACTCATTCATTTGAAAAGTAATTGGGTTTTTTTTGTGCTCACCATCAAAAATACTTCCATTCAATAATTTACCTTCATAATTGAAAGTTACATCATCAGTAAGTTTAATATTCTCCCCTTTACCTTCATCAATTATTTTATAATACAGGCCAGATTCAGATCTTTCGAATCCAATTAGATTATGTTTTTTTATATATTGCTGTATTTTAGTGTCAAAATTTATATGGTCATTTTCACTGTATGTTTTACAACTAACGAGTATTGATGCTATTAACGCACAAAAGAGTATTTGTTTAAATAAGTTAAATTTCATAAAGTCTATTTTATGTATATTGATTTGAGTTTAAATCCTTTTTTTCTTAATAAATTAATTAAGCCTTCTTCACCTGGAAGATGACTTACACCAACGGCAATAAAAGTTGAATTAGTATTGATTTTTGATGTTATTTTCGGTATCCATTTTTTACTTTTTGCATTTAAAAAAACGTTCGATTGATATAAATTAATTTTTGATTCTATGTTAACTAATGCTTCAATTTTTTGAAGATCTTGGGATTTATAAGCTTTTTGAATTTCAAATAAAATTTTTTGATTTCGATTAGCTGAATCTATTGCAGTTATTATTTGTGTTTTTTGCGTTTCTAAAGGTAATTTATCTAAAAGTTCAATTTGTTCCTCGATTGTTTCCAAACCTTCAATTTTTTTTGAACTTAATTTTAATTTTTTATAAATTTCTTGTTCGTAAGATACAGAATTGTCTAAGTAGGGAAGTTGTGTAATAGTTTGAAATAAAACAAAAGGTTTAAATTCCCCATAATTTTCTAAAAACTCTTTTTGATTCATCTTAAGGTTCTTTGAGGACCAATTCAAAATTTTTTCCTTTTCATTTTGAGAGAAATATTCTAGTATATTTCTATCTTCAGGTAAGGTCAATAAATCTTTTAAATTTGATGTGATGGGGTAGGGAGTTTCAAATAGAATACATGATGATGAATTTATTTTTTCATTTAAAAGATCTGGGAATTGAAAAAATTCTTTTTCAATTAGATGAATAGTCCCGAAAAGATATGATTTTTCTTTTGTTTCAGGGGATGTTATTTCCCAAAGAAGATTTTGTTTCGGTTTTTTTTTAAATGAAAAAGATAAAACAATCAACATCAATAAAAAGAAAATTAGTGTTATTGATTGTTTTATCATTCTAATTAGTCAATTCTTGTGATTTCAGCAAGGAAATGATCTTCGTTATCATAGATTCTTCTACATTTTAAACCCACATTATTTGCAGCTGTAAAAAGAGAATCGAAGTCAACATAAAGCCAATCAAACCAAGGTCCTTTTTCTTTTTTATATTTCATTTGAAAACGAAAATTACCATAATATTCTGAGTTCAAATTTACCCACATGGATCCGTCTTCATCTTCATAGAGATACTTAATATCCGAAGAATCGCATAATAATCTACCACCCTTATTTAATAAGTTTTTGGCCTGAATTAGCGTGTTCTCTAAGTTTGAAAGTTTACCAGCTATTCCAATACCATTCATCAACATGAGTATGGTGTCATATTTTTCATTTTTTAAATTGTAAAAATTTGTTTTTTTTGCATTTAAGCCTTGACTTAGCATAAATTCTACTGCACCTTCTGATATATCAATAGCAGTAACATCTTTACCTAAATTTTTTAAATAAGAAGTATGTGCACCCGCACCCGCACCTACATCTAATATTTTACCATTTGCTTCATTTAATGCTACAATTTCCAATTCTGGCATTTCATCTTCATTTCGAAATAAAACTTCAATTGGAATTATATCGTCTTCACAAATGTCAGATGTAACAATGATGTCATCTGGTTTTTTTGTTTTTGCGTAATCCAATATAGCTTTACCTATAGGATCACCTATTTTTTGTTCTGTCATCATTTAATAATCGTCGTAATTTGAATAATCATCGGGCTCATAACCATCTTCATAATCGTTAAATCCAAATTCATCTTCTTCTTCGAATTCATCTTCATCAAAATATTGATTTTCCTCCTCTTCAAACGTTGGGTTTTTTGAATCTTCTGGTGGAGCCATACCTACTGATAGAGCAACCTCAGGACTAGAGATCAACTTATCTACCCTTTCTACAAGTTCAAGAAGGAAGATCCACATTCTCATAAAGTCATAAACCAAAATTAGTTTTTGATCGTTTGATTCAATAAAGTCATTTATGATTGCTTGAGACATTACAGAAGCTTTTTCATCTATTGATTCATCACCATAATTTATGTCAACTAAACTGATTTCATGTCCTTTATCCCAATTGTCATTCGAAATATAAAATGAAGCCATTTCTTCTCCTTGAAAATTAAATGACTTCATTATTGTTTGAAAGAGACTTTCGAAATTGTCATTTTCATCAATAAGTATATCTCTAAATATTTCCTTATCTTTCTCAGAATCAAGTAAAACTCTAAATTTTAATGTTCCCATATAAAAAGGATTTGATTTTGTTTAAAATTAATGATTTTATTTCTTTAACCCTATTTCTTCAGCAATTTCAAGCATATATTTGAATGCCTGATCAAAATCATTTTCAATTGTTCCCTCTAAAATAGCATCTTTTATTTTGGTTTTAATATTACCAATCTCCGCACATGGTTCTAAATTAAAGGTTTTCATTATAATTTCTCCCGTGACAGGAGGTTGGAAATTCCTTATTTTATCTTTGGCTTCAACATCTTTTAGTTTTTGTGAAACTAATTCAAAGTTTTTTTTGAATTTAAGTACTTTAAATTCATTTTTTGAAGTGACATCCGCGTTACACAAAGTCATTAAATCATCAATATCATCTCCTGCTTCAAATAATAATCTTCTTATTGCAGAATCAGTAACATTACCTTTCACTAATGCAATCGGTCTTAGATGAAGTCTAACTAATTTTTGAACATATTTCATCTTATGGTCTAGCGGTAGTTTTAATCTCTTGAAAATTCTAGGTACAAAACGCGCACCTAAATCTTCATGACCATGAAATGTCCAACCGTGTTCAGGTTCAAAACGTTTCGTGTTAGGTTTAGCGATGTCATGCATAATTGCAGACCAACGTAACCATAAATTAGTTGTGTTTTGAGAAATATTATCTAAAACTTCTAGTGTATGGTAAAAATTATCTTTATGTGATTTTCCATTAATTGTTTCAATTCCTTTTAAAGCAATCATTTCTGGGAAAAACTGATGTAAAAGTTTAGTGCTTTCTAATAGTTTAAATCCTCTTGAGGGCTCATCAGATAAAATGATTTTATTTAATTCATCTGTAATTCTTTCTTGAGTGATGATTTTTAGTCGATCAGAATTATTAAGAATAGCTTCAAGGCTTTTAATTTCAATTTTAAAATTTAATTGTGTTGCAAATCTTATCGCGCGCAGCATTCTTAGTGGATCATCGATGTAAGTTTGAACAGGATCTAGTGGCGTCTTAATGATTCCATTTTTTAAATCTTCTATACCATTAAAAGGATCGATTAAATCGCCGTAGTTTGTTTTTTGAAGACTTATAGCTAAAGCATTTATTGTAAAATCACGACGAAACTGATCATCTCTTAGAGTTCCTGATTTTACAGAAGGATTTCGAGAGTCGGGATGATATGATTCTTTTCTAGCTCCTACAAATTCTACATCTAAATCTTTGTATTTAAAATGTGCAGTTCCATACGTTTTAAAAACAGAAACTTGTTTTACTCTTAGCAATTTTGCACTAGTTTCCGCTAACTCAATTCCATTTCCAACAACTACAATGTCTATATCTTTTGATTGTCTTTTTAGAATTAAATCCCTAACAAAACCACCAATAACATATGCTTCAAGTTGTTTTTCTTCACAAATTTGTGATATAACTTTGAAAACAGGGTGTTTAAGGTAAGCTGAAAGATTCATGATTAAATTACAAATTACAAAGTTAAAAGATAATCATGTAATTCCAATTTCAGCATATGTGGTATTTATATTTTATCGTACTTTTGTGTAAAAATCATTTGAATATGTTTAAAATTAGGATGTTACTTTTTTTATTGATTTCAAACTTTAGTTTTGCACAAACGGATTTATCTCCTGTTTTTTTTGTAGGACCAATGTTTCATTATAATATAGGAGGTGAAAATAATCGATTTAGTTTTTCTTTAGAGGGTTCTGCTTGGGTGACTAATTCAAATTTACCATTACCACCAAGTGTAAACTTAGGAATAGAATTTGAAAGAAAAAAAGTGAGGGTTTATTCTGAATTACAAACTGGAGCCCTTTTAGGCTTATCTCTTGGTCCGGTAATTGAATTTTCTGAAAATGATCCTATGTTTGGGTTTCAATCATCTATCTGGGCAGCTTTCTTTACTGGTTTTGATATGAGATATAGACGAATTAATAAGACCAATATTTACGCACCTGGGTTTTTTATTAAAGCTCCTATTTTATTCGATAATCTTAAATTAGGGATGTAATTAATTTTTATGTATAAATCGGTCTTTTTTATTTGTTTATTTATTTTTTCGAGTGCTTGTGGGTTAGAAAAAAAATCGAATAGAATCAATGTTGGTTATGAAGTTATTGAACCTGAAGGTGATAGGATTAGTAAAAATATTGATGTAGATATGTTTCGTTACCTTGAGGTGGATTTAAATTCTAATATACATTTGATTCAAAGCGACTCTTTATTAGTTTCAATAGATGGGTTTAAAAATATTTTAGATTTAATTGATATCAGAGTGTCAAATAGTAAAATGACAATTAAATTTAAAAAGTACATAACTCACAAAACTGATCTTGATATTAAAATTTATGTTCCTGCAATACAGTATATATTGATGAATGGTACAGGAAGTTTTAAAATCGATTCATGGGAAAATGAAGATCGATTGCATTTTAAAAATAATGGTTCAGCAAACTTTCTACTGGAGAACATAAAACACGTGAAACATCTTGTAGTTGAATTAAATGGCGAAGGTACATTTGAGAGCAAAGGTGAGTCTGAAAAAATAAATTCGATTCATTGTTTTTTAAATGGTTCAGGTAATATTAATCTTGAACAATTTAATTCTATCTCTAGTAATGTTGAATTAAATGGTTCTGGAAATATTTCATTAGGAAACACTGAAATTTTACATGTATCTCAAGTTGGTTCAGGAAATATATCATATTTAGGTTTTCCTAAAATACATCAAAAGAATATTGGGTCTGGAACTTTGAAACAAAAGTAATTAGAAATTTGCTTCTACTTTAAAAGACATGTTTTCGTAAGTTTTTGGATGTTTGAATGTAATCATTTCAGCATGCAAATAAAGTCTTTCAGATTTATTTCCATACAAATCATCCCCTTTAATGGGTGTATTTAAACCAAGACTATGAGAAGCGTGAACACGTAATTGATGTGTTCTACCTGTTATTGGGTAAAAAAAGACTTTTGATTGTCCATTTATTACTTCTATTTCTTCGTATTCTGTTTTTGCATTTTTTCCATAATCATAACACACTATTTGTCTTGGTCTATCATCTAAGTCAACCCTTAAAGGTAATTCAATGATTCCTTTTTTAATTTCTACTACTTTTTCAAGTAAGGCTACATACCTTTTTTTTATTTGTCTTTTTAAAAATTGCCTTTGTAGGTAGTGGTATGATTCTAGATTTTTAGCAATAATCATTATTCCAGATGTGGACATATCTAATCGATGTACGATCAAAGGTCCTGTAGAATTTGGAAACATTTCTCGAATTCTTGAATATACAGAGTCAGTGATGTTTTTACCAGGAACTGATAAGAATTCTTCAGGTTTATTTACGATGATAATATCATCATCTTGATAAATGATTGGAAGTGTTTTATTTTCAGCTGGATTTTTCAACATAGGGTTTTCATCAACTTCCAAACCTTGTAACATATGATTTAAAATCGGTTCACATTTTCCTTTACAAGCAGGGTAGAATTGTTTATGTTTTCTAATTTCAGATGCTGGTGAAGCGCCCCACCAAAATTCAGCCATGCATATAGGAGTAAGATCATGTTGAAAGGCAAAGTGTAATAATTTGGGAGCAGCACATTCTCCAGCACCAGCTGGAGGCGTGATTCCTAAGTTATTTTGAAAAATAGAATTTAAACTTTGTGTTTGTTTGTAACTATTTAAAAACGTGTATTGTTGAAAAATTTGATTTTGACAATCGGCTGATTTTTTTTTTCTAATGTTTTTCAGTGTATTTATTTCATTATTTAAAAGTTCAATTTTGTATTCTATTTCCTGTTTTTTTGATTTCCAGAAATTTGTTTTATCTTTCAGGTAATAACTTTCTCGGATACTTTCTTTATTTAATTGTTCAATTAAAGTTTGATCAATTACATCAGTGTTTAAAAGTGTTTTTCTTTTTAAATCTCTTAGTTTTTTGTTCTCTTTAATTTCATTTTTAATTTGTTGAATTTCTGATGAAAATTCATTGATCGTATAATTTAATTCTTCTTTAAGTGATAGAAGTTCTTTATTGTTTTCTAATAATTCTATTTGATGATTAAGTTCATTTAGTGATTTTTCTTCCTTCAGAAAAAAACTTTTTTCATTTAGTAAATCATAAACCGGAGGTACAAAACCTTTGTGGTGATTTTCGTTTGCGAGTTTACCTGAAAAAGCTGCTAAAAAACCTAGTTTATTGTATTGATCTTTAACTACCAAAACACCAAACATTTTACCAATAATTAAACCTTTTTGTGAATCATCTAAACCAAAATTATGATCTAGGTTTTTTAATGATTTAATATAAGATTGAAGTTCTTTTGCTGCTATTAGAGCAAGCGGATGCGGTTCATAATAAAATGGAAAAGTAAATTTCTTAGGTAATTCAATTGCTGAAATGTTTGTTTGGAATTTATGAATTAGATTTTTCATTAAAAATACAACCGGACTTAATTATGCTCCTAAAAGTAGAAAAAATTAGTCAAGCTTGTATTTGAGTCCGATATAAAAACGTACACCTTGAAGAGAAGCATAATTATAACTTGGGTCAAAGATATAGTTATGTGGATTGTTTTCACTATCGTTAATATTTTTGTTGAAAGGATCAAATGCTCTCATGATTGGGCTTTGCGGTATAAAATTTAGAATGTTTTTTAGGCCTGATTGAACACTTAATTTTTTTAATGTGTATGTATGTTGTAGGTTTAAAATACAAAACCATGGAGAATTTTCTCTACGAAAATCATTTGGAAGAGTTGGTAATTTCATTGGTCCGTTCCAATTTCCAGTTACATCAATACTGTGTTTCTCTATAAAATAGGTAGCGGTGAAAGTGCCCGAGTATCTGGGTGCACGAAATTGTGTTTGTCTTATGTTTTCTGAGACAGAATATACATCCATTATTGTACCGCCAAGATTAATTTTTATTTTTTCTTTTAAAATAAAGTCAATGTTCAGAGAAAAACCTTTAGAAACAGCAAATCCGTTCAAATTTCTATATCTTATTTCACTTGAGTTTGAAGTAAAATCAGCTATGATTTTATTGCTGAAGTAAGTATAAAACAATGAGCTTTCTATTGTAATTGGTGATTTAAATAGGCTATCGTTGTAAGAGTGATGCATTGTATGATTAAAAGATTTTTCCGGATTTAAATTTTCTTCAATAATTGTTTTTCTAGCACCTGATAAAGAAGCATGATCTTCAGTAAATAAGTTAACTACCCTAAATCCTGTTCCATAATTATATCTTATTGAATGATTTTTATTAATGTTTATTTTGAAACCAATTCTAGGTGAGTGAATATGTTTATGAGTGATGTCATAATCATATCTGTAACCCATTAAGAACGATATTTTATTAGTTAACATTAAGCTGTACTGGTTAAAAAAACCAGGTAAATTTGTGATAGCTGGGTTGTTTATCTTTCCTGTACTGTCTGACGTAGTTGGTGAGTTATCGTCGTAATTAATGTGTTTATAGCTTATTCCGTATAGAAGATTGTTTTTATCATTAAAGACCTTATTATCATAAATTTGAATAAAAAAGGTGTTCTGAGTTGCATTATAAGGTGTTAATCCATAAAACGATTTTTGTTGATGATGGTTATAAGATGCTTGAAGCATGATTTTTTTGCTTTTTATTAATTGATGCTTCATAATAATCTCAATTCTTTTTGTTTTAACTTGTTCACCATATAAACTATCGCTTCCGGCCCAATCTTCACTCCAATTGGTTTGACCACCCCAACGGTTTTCCAATACGCCTCTAATTCCAAATTCAGTAGGTGATTTGGTGCTGTGTTTGTATTGAAATTTTGAAAATAATGATACTCTATTTTGTACTGGAATATCCGTAAAACCATCTTTATTCTTATCAATTTTTTCATTATAATTAAATATGTTTATTCCTCCAATAATTGATGATTTTTCTTTTAACTTGAATTTAAAGCCTAAGTCAGAATTTGATTCTAACCAACTACTAGTCATATTTTCGAAAATGAATTTTGGACTTTTACTTGGGTTTTTAGTAATTACATTTATTAAGCCACCCATAGCGTCAGATCCATACAAACTGGATGCTGGGCCTTTTATTATTTCAATCCTTTCAATTAGACTGGAAGGTATTCCGGTTAAACCATAGACTGAAGATAATCCACTCACAATGGGCATGCCATCAATTAAAACTAATGTATATGGTCCCTCCATACCGTTAATGTGAATATCTCCAGTATTACATACATTACAATTTATTTGAGGTTTCACACCATTGATGATGGTTAAACTTTCAAACAAAGAGGGGGTAGGATTTTTTTGTAAATGTGAACATGAGATACTTTCAATAGGAATAATACTTTCCGATTTCTTTATTCCATCCATATTCCCAGAAATCACAATTTCTTTTAATTCTTTTTTAATAGAATCTTTGTTGTTTTGACAAAACAAAATATAATTTGAAAAAAAAATAATTAAAATTAAACTTTTATACATTACCTAATTAAATTAGTTAGGTAAATCTAACTATAAAATGTTTGCAAACAAAAAAAGCCACTACTAGAGTGGCTAAGTCTTATAATTTATATTTTTTTTACATCTTAAAAAGAGGATATTCTTTCATTAAGTTGTTTACTTGTGATCGAACATTTTGAATAACTTCTTCATTAGAGATATTAGTTAATACTTTGTCAATTAACTCTACTATTGTTTTAATTTCGTTCTCTTTTACACCTCTAGTAGTGATCGCTGGCGTTCCTATTCTAATTCCTGAAGTTACAAAAGGACTTTCTGTATCAAAAGGGACCATATTTTTGTTTACCGTAATATCCGCTTTGACAAGTGTGTTTTCAGCATCTTTACCAGTAACCCCTTTATTTCTAAGATCTAAGAGCATGCTGTGATTATCTGTGCCACCTGAAACAATATTATACCCTAATTTAACAAATTCCTGTGCCATAATTGAAGCATTTTTCTTTACTTGCTCCATATAGGATTTGTATTCTGGGGTTAGGGCTTCTCCAAACGCAACTGCTTTCGCTGCTATTACATGTTCTAAAGGTCCACCTTGAATTCCTGGGAAAACTGCAGCATCTAATAATGCTCCCATTGATTTAAGATTTCCATTATTCCATTTTAAACCAAATGGATTTTCAAAGTTATGACGCATCATAATGATACCTCCTCTAGGTCCACGAAGTGTCTTGTGAGTTGTTGAGGTAACTATGTGGCAATGTTCAAGCGGGTCATTAAGTAAACCAGCAGCAATCAAACCAGCAGGGTGAGAGATATCTGCTAATATTAATGCCCCAATTTCGTCAGCAACTTTACGAATTCTGGCATAATCCCAATCTCTAGCGTATGCAGATGCTCCACAAATAATCATCTTTGGTCTTTCTTTGCGTGCTGTTTCCTCTAATAAATCATAGTCAACCAAACCTGTTTCTTTAGAAACACCGTAAAAGAAAGGTTTATATAATTTTCCAGAAAAGTTTACAGGAGAACCATGTGTTAAATGTCCCCCGTGTGATAAGTCAAATCCTAGAATTTTATCACCTGGTTGCAAGCATGCTAAAAAAACAGCTGCATTTGCTTGAGCTCCAGAATGCGGTTGAACATTTGCCCAACTAGCACCAAAAAGTTTACATAAACGATCAATAGCTAATTGTTCAACTTTGTCTACAACTTCACAACCACCATAATATCGTTTTCCAGGTAATCCCTCAGCATACTTATTTGTTAAGACAGAGCCCATAGCATTCATCACATCATCACTTACAAAATTTTCAGATGCAATCAATTCTATACCATGTAATTGTCTATTTTTCTCTTCAGAGATTAAATCAAAAATTTCTTTATCTTTATTCATTGTTTCTGTTTTGTGTTTTGTGTTTTTTTCACCATGTGAAAACATATATTACTAAGCAAATATATAAAATCAAACTATAACATTCTTTTAATTGAATGTAAAGTATGAGAATATTGATTTAAATCATTATTATAAATTCCTTTTTGATCAAAGGCATCTATTTTTACCCTCCCACTTGCATGTATAATTTCTTTTTTTGAGATGAGTATACCTACATGAATTATTTTCCCGGAGGGATTGGTAAAAAAAGCTAGATCACCTGACTTTATTTTTTCGAAAGGAATTATTTCTCCTTTTTTTTCTTGTTCTGATGCATCTCTGGGTATTTCAATACCAGAATTTCTGAATATAGTTTGAGTAAATCCTGAGCAATCTATACCAAAATTTGTTTTACCTCCCCATAGGTATGGAGAATTAATAAAAGATTTAGCAAATGAAATTAAAGAAGGTTTTGTGCAAACGTAATTAGATTTAATAGATAGATTTCCAATGGTATATTCAGATAAGTTTTTTTTGTGTAAAAAAGCGCCTTTAGTTAACTCAATCGTTCCTATGTTGGTCTTAATTTTTACATTTTTGGTGATTATTTGCTGATTTGAAAACCAATTATTGAATTCATTTTCATTTATAAACTCGAATTGTTTGTTGTCTACCCAGCCGCGATAATTGTCTAATTGAGTTTCAACAAAGATCCAATTATTTGAGGTTTCTTTTATTTTGATTAATTCACCAAACAAAATTTGACTAACCATTTCAGAAGCGTCACTCTTGTCAGCTCGCAAAGGGGCTATAGCGACTTTACATACTGCTAAATTCATAAAATCAATTTGTTGGGAAAGCCCTGTGTTCTAATAGGTTTTTTATTTGTTGTAAATGCCTTTCGTTATGGTAAACAACAAAAAGCAATGCATCTCCTAATTTTAATCGTATGAATTTTGAAATTGAAATGGGAATTTTAACTCTTTGAATATTTACTTCTTTAGATTTCTCTATGATATCAAACAATTCAATTAATTTTTTTTCAAAAGTTGTTAATTCATCATTTGAGACCATCTCAGGATGAATAGTAGGATTGTA
>CANGZT010000008.1 GCA_947458955.1 Flavobacteriia bacterium
GAGTGCAGCGCACTGAAATTCGGGCACCACGAGGAAGCACGCCAGTGATCACCGAAGTGGTCGAAATTTTAGAAGTGAAACGAAGTGATAAAAATACAGCGCTAGCCTTTTTGGCTCAACCTTTTTTGGTAATGAAAAAAGGTGGAAAATACAAAACCGCAGTACCGCTATATGTACAGCTAGTTCTGTATAAAATTGGGGATCTCGCTTCGTTTTATAAGCGTTAGCGATTTCGAAAATCCAACCTGTCCCTTAGGAAATGTAGACTGGGACCCACAACGATAAGTAAGCGTAAAAATTTCAACTGTCTGAGCGCAGCGAGTTTTGAAATTTTAGCGTCGTTCGTTAGTGGGTAGTCGAATTTCCGAGGACTAGCCTTTTTGTTACTCGTATGTTTGTAATGTTACTCAAAGTGAGATAAATTTATAGTATAGCGGGAGATAGAAGATTTATTTTTGTTTAGATGATTCTTTAAATGAATTGGCCAATTCATATGGATACATCGGAAAAAGTGTTATTCCCTATCTTCTTGCTTCTATGAATCTGAACAGTACTAAGGGAGTAAATAAATTACATCTCGGATTATCACGAGTAAAGATTGTAGGAAGCTTGCTATATAATTAATTTAAACATTTATAATCATGGAAAATGTAGTTAAACAATGTGTTGGAATTGATGTTTCAAAGGACACAATAGACTGTTGTATTGGCACCATTGATTCAAATCAACAAATGAAATTTGGTAAATCCAAAAAATTCGAAAATGAAAAAAAAGGATTTGATGATATGTTAGCTTGGGTTGAAGTTAATCGAAAATCTTCAAACCTTTATTTTGTCATGGAAGCAACAGGTGTTTATTATGAAAACTTGGCTTATTTTATTGATAGTCAAAACCTAAAGTTAAGCGTAATCCTTCCTAGCATGGTGAAATATTTTGCCAAAAGTATAAATGTAAAAACAAAAACAGATAGTAAAGATGCAGAGGTTCTTAGCCAACTAGGTTTAGAAAGAAAATTGAATTATTGGAATGTTCCAACAAAGTTAATGCGCCAAATAAAATTACTTTGTAGAGAATACCGTGAAATCAAGGCAAAAATAGTTGTAGTAAAGAATCAATTACATGCTAAAAAAAGATGTTTTGGAAATACAGAAAATATTGAAAAAAGACTTGAACAACAATTGATTCTATTTGAGAGTCAGTCATCCGAAATAGAAAAGGAAATAAAGGAATTATCAATGTCTGATCCGGAATTTTATGTCAAAGTTGAACGAATTTGTACACTTCCAGGAGTTCAATTTATGACAGTAATATGTATACTAGCAGAAACGAATGGGTTTGCACTAGTTAAAAATGTTAAGCAAGTTGTAAGTTATGCAGGTATGGATATTCAACATAATCAATCAGGAATAAAAGAAGGTAAATCTCGTATTTCGAAAAAAGGAAATGGTTTCATTAGAAATGCTCTATATATGCCCGCGCTTAGCGCATCAAAACATAATGAAGCTTTAAGTTTGTTTTACAACCAATTAAAAGATAGAAAACCAGCAAAGAAAATAGCAGTTACTGCTGTAGCAAGAAAATTATTAATACTGATTTATATCTTGTGGAAAAACAATACCAAATATGAACCTAATTATGAGAAAAATAGGCAGACCGAAGCCTGCCTACACGGGATGAGTTAAACTCTCCTTTAAAAAAAATAAATTTAAAAAAAAATTGCTTTTTAACACAGTACCTTTTTGGGGCGATGCCAAAAAGTAAGACTACAAAATCATTTTAATCTTATTCCTCCCTAACTCTACCACTCCATCCTCTTCCAACACCTTCAACAAACGAGAAATCACCACGCGTGCTGTACCCAATTCATTCGCAAGTTGTTCGTGTGTGATTTGAAGCGTTGTAGTATTCGCGACTTCACATTTTTTATGAAGGAAATCCAACAAACGCTCATCCATTTTTTTGAATGCCACGTTATTCACGACCTCTAATAATTCCTCAAAACGCTTGTGGTATAAGCGGAAAATATAATCCAACCATTCTGGAAATTCTTTAATTAAAACAGAAACTTTATCAATAGGAATAAATAAGATTTCGGTATCCTCTTCTGCAATGGCTTTTACTTTACTTGTATCTTGATGAATACCACCCAGAAAAGACATGATACAGGTTTCTCCAGCACGAATGTAATACAACAACAATTCACGACCATCTTCGTCCGTACGCATTACGCGAATACTTCCTTTGGTTACGATAGGAATCGCTTTGATGTACGCGTTTTCGTTTAGGATAACTTCGTTTTCAGCAAATTCTTTCGCAAATCCTATGGTAAGTAGCTTTTCCCTGATTTTAGGCGAAGATTTAAATTCGTTTATTTCTTGTAATTCCATGTTTTGTGAAATAATTTTTGATGTCTACACTAAATTAGAATTTTGAAGACAACATTAAAATTACACTTTTCCTTTTGATTTTGTATTTTTACTCTATAAATATTAGGCTATGTCAGAAAAGAGAACAGAAATCAGTGATTTAGGAGAATTTGGGTTGATTGATACACTTACGAAAGATTTTGTAAGTTATTCACCATCAACGATAAAAGGAGTAGGGGACGATGCTGCTGTAATTGCTACTTCCGAGGAAGAGGTGATGTTGGTATCGACAGATATGCTGGTAGAAGGGATTCATTTTAATCTGATGTACTCACCGTTGATGCATTTGGGGTACAAATCGGTAGTGGTGAACTTGTCTGATATCTATGCGATGAATGGAACTCCGAAACAAATCACGGTTTCAATCGCAATTTCAAGCAGATTTCCCTTAGAAGCGGTTGAAGAATTATACAAAGGAATCAAAAAAGCGTGTGACATTTACCAAGTAGATTTGATAGGAGGGGATACAACTTCTTCGTTATCAGGTTTAATGATTTCAATTACAGCATTGGGAACTGCTAAAAAAGACGAAGTAGTATACCGCAGTGGAGCAAAAGAATACGATTTATTAGTGGTTTCAGGTGATTTAGGAGGTGCATATATGGGATTGCAAGTGTTAGAACGTGAACGTGCTGTTTTCAAAGCAAATCCAGAAATTCAGCCAGATTTAGATGGTCATGATTATTTATTAGAAAGACAATTAAAGCCAGAAGCACGCAAAGACGTGATCCAGATTTTAAAAGAGCTAGAAGTTCACCCTACTGCGATGATTGATATTTCGGATGGTTTAGCTTCGGAGATAATGCATATTTGTAAAGCGAGTGAGGTCGGTTGTACAATTTACGATGAACGTATTCCTTTGGATGCTAAAACATCAATTGCAGCGATTGAGTTCAATGTGGATCCTGTAACAACTGCTTTGAATGGAGGAGAAGATTATGAGTTACTATTCACAATCAAACAAGAAGATTACGAGAAAGTAGCTTCTAATCCCAATTTTACGGTGATTGGTCACATTACAGACAAAGCGAGCGGTGTAAATTTAGTAGATAAAAACGGTTCGCATATTGCATTAAAAGCACAAGGCTGGAATCATTTTGCGGAGTAAAAATAGTTTAATCTTCAACTATGGCGAAGCAAAAAAATACTGAAAACAAAAAGCTTCATTCGAAATTGATGGCTCAAAAAAAGAATAAAAAACAAAGTCAGAAGGAAGCAAACAAAGCTAAAATCCGTTTATTAAATCAGTTGGCGAATAAGAAAGATGATCTAAATCTTCCTCCATTGAGAAAAGACTGAGGAGGGGGACTAACCTTTTTTATTTCATAAGTTTATCGAATCACCTCCCTTTATCCCTCCTCAAGGAGGGAAAATAAAAAATTAACCTAGTATTTATTTTAAATTAGATTTTTCGAGGCAAACAAAAAATAAATACCGCAGTATACTTTAGTATATGAGGATGTTTATTTTGAAGTTGAACGAAGAAAAAGCAATTTAAAATGAATACTAAAAAAGTCCGTTGATTTCAGCATCAATCGACTGGATAATCTTCCCAAAATCCTCTTGATTTTCAGGGAAACGATTATTGTCAATATCGATGACCAATAATTTACCCTTATCATACGTTGAAATCCATGCTTCATAGCGGTCATTCAAACGTTTTAAATAATCCAAACGAATGCTTTCTTCGTATTCTCTACCACGTAATTGAATGTGATTCACAAGCGTAGGAACACTTGCACGTAGGTAGATTAATAAATCAGGGGCAGAAACAAATGATTCAATCAAGTTGAATAAAGAGAAATAATTTTCAAAATCACGTGTAGTCATTAAGCCCATAGAGTGTAAGTTCGGAGCAAAAATGAATGCATCTTCGTAAATAGTACGATCTTGAATAACGGTATTACTCGCTTCTTTAATCTCCTGAATTTGTGTGAAACGACTATTTAAATAATAAATCTGTAAGTTGAACGACCAACGTTGCATATCCTCGTAGAAGTCATTCAAATATGGATTTTGTTCGATATCTTCAAAATGTGTGTCCCAACCGTAATGTTTTGCTAACATTTGAGTTAACGTTGTTTTTCCTGCTCCGATATTACCTGCTACTGCTATATGCATAGTTGTGTTGTATTAATTCGTTTCCATACAAATATACATTCTACAAATGAAAAAATCAGTTGCTAAATGTAAATTTTGATATTTTGTTTTTTTCCGTAAAAAAGAAAAAATCACCCTTTTTACCGATCATGGTAGCGTTACTTGGTGTTTTGATGTAGCCAACCACTTGGTTTTTGATATGATTAAATATCAAAAGAGTTTGATCTTGCTGTAAATAAATCATCGATTGATCCATACTTGCCGAAGTAAAAGGATTAAAATCAAATTGTGATTTTAAATTACCATACATATCTAATAGTACGATTTTACCTGAAAAATCTAACAAAAACAAAATACTATTTACCTCTTTAATTTTATCAATGGAATTCAAATTCACTAGTTTTTTTAGATTACTTATCGACTGAAATTGTTGTTCGTTTTTACCAATTAATTTCAAAATACTATTGTCTTGGTTGTATACCCAACATTTGTCCATTTGATCTGAACCAGAAGTACTTATTACATTGTTTACATCAAAAGCGGATAAATCAATCACTTCGTTTTGTAGGGTTAAACTATTGTCTACGAAGTTAATACTTTGTTGATTTTCTGAAAAAAGTAAAACTTTAAATGGATTTCGTGCATCGATTTCTTTAATGATTCCTAGCGATTTAATACTTTGATGAAATAATAAATCTCCTTGGGGATTGAGTTTTAAGATTTCGCTTCCATCAAATAAAATGGTGTTTTGTTGTTCGTCAACACAACCTATTAGATTGCTTTTTAATGATTTTTCCCAAACTAAACTTAGTTCTAGTGTATCTTGGCTAAATACAGAAATCGTTGATAAAAAAGTAAAGATTAAAAACAATGATTTATACATGATCTTGAATCAGTTGGTGTAATTGTTCTACGATTTCTCTTGTATTGTTTAAACGGGGAATTTTATGTTGTCCTCCCAATTTATTTTGTCTTATTAACCAAGTTTCAAAGGTGTTTTTGGGTAAAAAATGAATAGTTGGAAGTGTCAATACAAAGTCACCTTGTCGTTTTGCTGCGTAATCCGAATTGATTGCTTGAAGTTTTTGATCTAAAATGAATGTAAATTCCTCTTTTGATTTAGGTTCTTTAGAAAATTCAATAAACCACTCGTGTGCTCCTTGTTGCTTGTTTTCAAGATAGATAGGAAATACGGCATAATCTTTCAGAAATGCATTTGTTTCGGTACATGTGTCAGCAATAGCTCGATCAGCGTTTTCTACGATAACTTCTTCTCCAAAAACGTTCAAACATTGGGAGGTTCTACCTGTGATTCTAAAACGATAGGGGGTCTTAGAGGTAAAAGAAATCGTATCTCCAATGATATACCTCCACAATCCTGCATTTGTACTAATAACTAAAGCATAATTTTTATTGACTTCAATATCCGCTAAAGAAAGTACCGTCTGGCTATTCAGTCCATCATACGTTTCCATGGGAATAAATTCATAAAAAATGCCGTAATCTAACATCAATAACAATTCATCCGAATTTGGTTGGTCTTGAATTCCATAAAATCCCTCGCTTGAGTTGTAGGTCTCAACATAATTGATTTTTTTTCCAATAATGATTTCAAATTCTGATTTGTAGGGAGCGAAATTCACACCGCCATGCATGTACAATTCCAAGTTCGGCCAAACCTCTTTAATGTGTTTTTTACCAGTATATTCTAAAATACGTTTTAATAAGACCAAGGTCCAACTCGGCACACCTGCTAGTATATATACATCCTCGTGAATGGTTTCTTTTACCATTTTATCCAGTTTCGCTTCCCAATTGGCAAGTAAACTGGTTTCGCGTGAGGGTGTTCTACGAATTTCTGCCCAAAAAGGTAAGTTTTTGATGATAATTGCAGAAAGATCTCCGATATAAGAATTTTTTCCAAGCGTATTTATTTCAGAACTTCCTCCGATGATGAGGTGTTTTCCGTTGTATAATTTACGGTTGGGGTAATTGTGGTAGTACAAGGAAAGCAAATCTTTCCCTCCTTTATAATGACAATCAAATAAATGTTCTTTCGTGACTGGAAGTATTTTACTACGATGCGAAGTAGTTCCTGAAGATTTTGAAAACCAAGAAGTCAACCCTGGCCATAAGATATTTTGTTTTCCTTGAAGTACTTCTTCTATAAAAGGATAGATAGTAGTATAATCGTGTAGAGGAACCTTTTTTGAAAAAGTTTGATAATCCGAAATGTCTTTAAATGAAAAAAGCCCTCCAAATTTCGTTGAAGAGCATTTTACAAGCATATTTTTTAGCAAATTCTGTTGAACTGCCGTGGGGTTATTTTTGAAAAAATCAATTTGTCGAATACGTCTTTTAATCAACCATGAGAAAATGTTGTTAAAAAACATCATTCTAGTTCAAATTATCCCCAAATAACGATAGAAGCGATAACACCAATAGCAATAAGTGTGTAAATGAAACCTACAGCTGCTGTTGATTTATCGAAAAAAGTATCATCTGACATAATCTATAATTTTTGATAGTACAAATATAATATAATTTTTAAGGTTTAAACCTTGATTTTAGAGATAATATTCGTGGTTGAGTACCCTGCTTCTAAGTCGATTGTTTTCACTGTTCCGCCGATTGTTTTTACGAAATCACTACCTACAATGTATTTTTTATGGGTAGGATCAGTTTCATTCTCATCATAATCAGCTCCTTTCACAAGAATGGTGGGCTTGATTTTTTTGATAATTTCTTCGGGCGTTTTTTCATTAAAAAGAACCACTAAATCTACAAACCCTAAACTTGCTAGTACTTGTAATCTAGCAGATTCATCATTGATAGGTCTTTCAGGACTTTTATTTTGGGCTTTGACAGAAGCGTCTGTATTGAGTGCAACGATCAATCGATTGCCTAGATCAGCAGCTTTTGCTAAATAAGTTACATGTCCTTTGTGAAGAATATCGAAACAACCATTTGTGAATACAATTTGTTCGTTTTTTAATTTCCATGAAGCGACAAGTTGAGCTGCTTTTTCTACTGAAACGATTTTAGATTGTATGAAATCAATTCTCGACATCTTCTTTTAAGTGATTTTTGGGAAGTAATATGAATGAAATTAACCCAAGAATAATGAGTAATATGGTTTGTGATGCCCAGATAATCATTCCTATAGCATTTCCAATGGCCAAAGCATTCGGGGTTTTGTCTTTCATCACGAAATTAACCACTAATCCAACTAATAAAGGAAAGGTTCCAATTCCGCCATTGGTAAACATAATTCCTAGTGAGCCGGCAATAAATCCAAGTAAAATTCCGCTAATTGGAAAATCTTTTGTCTCTTCAAGTGAATAAAAACAAACTCCAAAATAAGTGATGTATGAAATCCAAATGAAAAAAGTGTGTAAAATATAGCCTGTTGGATTTTTTGATTTAAGAATAGATGTTAATCCAGCGAAAATATCTTTAATAAAATCAATAATTTTTTTACGAAGTTCAGGCTTTTTTCTTAAGTATAAAATAGCAATTATTAAACCGATGGCTAAAACAATTTCGATGATTAATTTGATCGGTAAACCATCTTTTTTCGAAGCAGTTGGGGTAAATGTATTTTGTATTTCGTTAAAAATAGCTTTGAAGTCTTGAAAACCAATGAATGCGGTTATTGATGCCAGTATTAG
Organism: Flavobacteriia bacterium; assembly: GCA_947458955.1. Classification (GTDB taxonomy): domain Bacteria; phylum Bacteroidota; class Bacteroidia; order Flavobacteriales_D; family Crocinitomicaceae; genus CANHVK01. The sequence continues at coordinate 8,198 of CANGZT010000008.1, forward strand.
TAACATTACAAAATCCACTGCTCTTTCAGCGATAATTGTCCCAAAAGATTTAGAAAAAGGTACCCCTTCAGAACGGTATAACATGGCTGATCGAGAAGCTTCACCTGCTCTAGGAATAGTAAGATTAATAATGTAACCAATCATCAATGAATGATATCGATTCCACAAACTGGTCTTATATCCAAGGGGCTCCAACATGTATTTCCATCGATAAGCCCGGGATAAAAAAGCGAAAAAACTTAAGATGACAGAAAGAATAATCCAAGTGTAATCAGCATTTTGAATCGCAAAGAAAAAATAATCCTTTGCTTTTGCATCCATGTTGTTAAAAAAATACCAAATTAGATAAACACCTAATAATAAGGGTAAGGTGATTTTCAGTCCTTTGATAAAAAGGGATTTCATTAAGAATTAGATAAGGTTAGTTTCTTCATTTGGAAAAACCAATGAGGGCTTGAATTTCTTCGCTTCTTCAAACTCCATATATCCATACCCTATGATGATAATAGGATCTCCCACAGCTACTCTTCTCGCGGCAGGACCGTTTAAACAAATAGTTCCAGAATTAGCATCCCCTTTGATTACATAAGTTTCAAAACGTTCTCCGTTGTTAATATTAACAATCTGAACTTTCTCTCCCTCTATGATATTTGAGGCTTCCATCAGAGCTTCATCAATAGTGATACTTCCAATATAATTAAGATCCGCTTGTGTTACGCGTACTCTATGAATTTTAGATTTTACGACTTCGATTAGCATAATTTCGATTTTCGAGGAGCAAAGTTACATTAATTATTAGTCTTAGGACATTAGATTGATAAAAAGTTCTATCTAACTTAAAATCATATTATCAATTAATCGAATATGATTATTGTAAGCAGCAATACAAGCAACTAAATTGGACTTGTTTTTTTCATCCAGTAAAGTCAAGGTATTTTGATCTACGATTTCAAGGTATTCTAAAGTTAATTTGCCTGATTTAAAAACTTCTAATGCCTTGTTTTCTAACTCGGAAATAGTTTCAAATTGCGTTAGATTTTTTTGGATAAAATCAAGTGTTTTGAAAATAATAAGTGCATCCTGCTTTTCTAATTCTGATAATCGAAGGTTTCTGCTACTTAATGCAAGTCCATTTTCTTCTCGTATGGTTGGACAAGCAACAATCTCAACAGGTAGCTTGAAAAAAGAAGTCATGTATTTTATGACTGCAACTTGTTGAAAATCTTTCAATCCAAAATAAGCGCGCGTAGGTTTTACAACATCAAAAAGTCGATAAACGATTTGACAAACTCCTTGAAAATGTCCCGGTCGATATTTTCCTTCCATGACAGTTTCCAATTCTTTTAAATCAATTCCCTCAAATTGATAATTTTTGTAGATTTCCTCACTGCTTGGCATAAAAAGGAAATCACAGCCAAGTTTCTCCAAAATAGCTACATCTTCTTTTTCTTTTCTTGGGTATTTTTCAAGATCTTCAACCTTATTAAATTGAGTTGGATTGACAAATATAGAGCAGATAACCAATTGATTATCTTTTTTAGCCGTTGTGATTAATGACCCGTGACCTTCATGCAAGGCTCCCATTGTCGGAACAAAACCAACAGTTGAGTTTCTATACTCAACGGAGTTTGTCAGTTCACTCAGTTCTTCTAATGTTCGGATTATAATCATTTTAGAAATCTTAGATGCGTGCAAAACTATTTATTTTCTTCATGTTTCGCTAATTTTTTGTAATTTTGCATACTTTATATTTTAACCTTACCTCATGGAGAAAAAAAGAATTCTTTTTGTTTCACAAGAAATAACTCCTTTTTTACCTAAAACAGAAATGTCTAACACCGCTAGAAGATTACCTCAAGTAATCCAAGATGCTGGTAAAGAGATTCGTGTTTTTATGCCGAAATTCGGTGCAATCAATGAAAGACGTCATCAATTACATGAAGTAATTCGTTTGTCTGGATTGAATTTAGTTATTGACGACAAAGACCATCCTTTAATTATTAAAGTTGCTTCTATTCCTGCTGCAAGAATGCAGGTGTATTTTATAGATAACGAAGAGTACTTCAAAAGAAAAAATACAATTGAAGATGAAAATGGTGAAATGTACAAAGACAACGATGAGCGTTCGATGTTTTTCTGTAGAGGTGTTTTGGAAACGGTTAAAAAATTAGGTTGGAAACCAGATATGATTCATTGCCATGGTTGGATGGCTTCTTTAATGCCATTGTATATCAAAAAAATGTACAACAAAGACCCACATTTTTCAGATACTAAAGTTGTTGTAAGCTTATATGATACCATTTTTGAAAATGGTTGGGATACAAGATTTAATGAAAAATTAAGTTTTGATGGGTTTGATGCTGAAATCACTGAAAACGTGAAAGATGCATCTTATTTAAATATTCTTAATACTGCAATAAAGTATGCTGATGGTGTAACTGTGGGTTCAGAAAACTTAGATTCAGTTACGCAAGAAGTCTTTGATTCAGCGAATTGTGTTAAATTAGCATATGTATCTGAAGAAAATCAAGCTCGTGTTTTCTCTGAATTTTTTGATAAAGTAATTGAAGAAGCTGTCGCTGCTGAATAATTGAAAAAGATCGTCTATATATTTGCTTTGTTCTCCATTATTTCTTGTAAAAAAGAAGTGAATAATAATGGCATTGGTATACTCACACCTGATGAACAATTCAAAGTTGGTGCTATTGATACTTTTGGTATAAAAACGAGCACTGTCTCATTAGATACCGCTGCTACTAACAACCCTGCTTATCTTTTGTTAGGTGCAAATAATGATCCTGTTTTTGGAAAAACAGTTGCTTCATTCTGTTCTCAAATGAGGTTAGTAACTACTTCTCCTAATTTTGGTGATCTAAGCAGTATAACTATAGATTCGGTTGTTTTGTCTATTAGGTACTCTGATTCTTATGGAGTAAATAAACCGTTGAAATTCTCTGTTTATAGATTGACTGAAGACCTTAAGGATCAAACGTATTATGCAAATTCGATGATTATGGATGATGCTCAAAATCTGATGGAAGATGAAACTAAATTAGTTACGCCGAGATCTATTGGAGCATATTTTGTTACCAAAGCCAACGATACAATCTATGATCAAATCACTTTAAGATTAAAGGATGAATTTGGAAAAACGTTAATTCAGAAATCGATAGAATCACCAAGTACATATGCTTCCATAGAAAATTTTAATGAGTGGTTTAAAGGTTTAAAAGTGGTTGCTAAAAATGAAAGTGTTATTGAAAATGAAGGGGCAATATATTACATTAGTTCATCACCGAGATTAATTATTTATTATTCCCAGAATGCGATCAGTAAAAAATATTCTTTCGAATTGAATCAAAAGGCTAATCGAGTGAATTTAATCAACTATGATAATGCTCAATTTGAGTCTGGTAAAGGGCTTTTACAAAATAATGGGAATTTTTTCGCTCAATCCAATAAGTTGAGATCCTATTTGTCGATACCTACACTTTCTGATATTTCTCGAAATTCTGTTATTCATAGTGGAAAGTTGATTTTACCATATGATAAAAATCTAAGTGTAATTTATAATCCGGGTATTCAAGTTTCTGTTTCTATACCAAATTCGATTTCAGATAATAGATTAAGAGTGATTGGCTATGGAAATATAGATACTTCAAATCATGTTTTTGTTGTTGATATGAGAGAACATTTACAAAGCATTGTTTCAGGAAAACGAATGAATTTAGGCTTTTACATTTCACCAAGAGAATTTAGTACAACAGCAACTAGAATCAAGTTTTTAAATGAGGGAACATCTGTTCCGAAATTATATTTGAAAGTTTCAAGTTTTAAACAGTAATATTATGTGTGGTATTGTTGCATACATTGGAAAAAAAGAAGCTTTTCCAATTCTTATTAAAGGGTTATCAAGATTAGAATACAGAGGGTATGATAGTGCTGGTATCGCATTGTTAGATAGTGGCGAATTAAATCTTTATAAAAAACAAGGGAAAGTTGCAAACTTAGTTGAGTTTACAAACGGTAAAAATATTCATGGGAATGTTGGTATAGGTCATACACGTTGGGCTACTCATGGAGAGCCAAATGATGTAAATGCTCATCCACATTATTCAATGGATAAGCGAATTGCTGTAATTCATAATGGAATTATAGAAAATTACGACACAATCAGAGAGGAGTTGATTAAAAGAGGATATGTATTCAAGAGTCAGACTGATACTGAAGCTTTAGTGCATTTAATTGATGATATTCAGAAGACTGAAAAAGTTGAATTAATTGAGGCTGTTAGACACGCTTTACAAAGTGTGATTGGGGCTTATGCTTTAGTTGTCATTTCTAAAGATCATCCAAATCAATTAATTGCTGCTAGAAAATCAAGTCCACTTGTAGTAGGTATTGGTGAAGATAATAGTGAGTTTTATTTAGCCTCAGACGCAACACCAATTGTTGAGTACACCAATCAGGTAGTTTATCTAAATGATGAAGAAATAGCTGTTGTTGATGTCAACGAAGGGTTAAGAATAACAAATATTGCAAATCAAGAGAAAACTCCTTACATACAAGAATTAGAATTGCACTTAGAAGCTCTTGAAAAAGGGGGATATGAGCACTTCATGATGAAAGAAATTTTTGAGCAACCTCGTTCGATACATGATTGTTTCAGAGGAAGGTTAAATGCAGCAGAAGGATTCGTGCAATTAGGTGGTTTGAAAGATTATGAAAAAAGACTTTTGAATGCTAAAAGAATTGTATTTGTCGCTTGTGGTACATCTTGGCATGCTTGTCAAGTAGCTGAGTATTTAATTGAAGATTTAGCTCGTATTAATGTTGAAGTTGAATATGCAAGTGAATTTAGATATAGAAATCCAATAATATCTGAAAAAGATGTGGTAATTGCTGTTTCGCAATCGGGCGAGACTGCTGATACTTTGGCTGCGTTGGAATTAGCAAAAGCGAGAGGAGCTTCTATTTTTGGAATCTGTAATGTGGTTGGTTCATCTATTTCGCGTATTACGGATGCTGGTTCTTATACTCATGCTGGACCAGAGATTGGGGTAGCGTCAACCAAAGCATTTACGGCTCAGGTTACTGTTTTAACTTTATTAGCTTTAAGATTAGCATACAAAAAAGAAACTTTAAGCAATTCTAGATTCAGATCATTATTAACTGAATTAGAAGCTATACCTGAAAAAGTAAAGCGTGTTTTAGATAAAAATGAGTTGATTAAAGAAATTGCAGCTCATTACAAAGATTCAGCGAATGCATTATATCTAGGTAGAGGAAGTTCTTTTCCAGTCGCTTTAGAAGGTGCGCTTAAATTAAAAGAGATTTCATACATTCACGCTGAAGGTTATCCAGCTGCTGAAATGAAACATGGTCCAATTGCTTTGATTGATGAGGATATGCCTGTATTTGTAATCGCTACTAAAGGGACTTCTTATGAAAAAGTGGTTAGTAACATACAGGAAGTGAAAGCTCGTAAGGGAAAAATCATTGCGATTGTAACAGAGGGCGATACTCAAGTAAAAGAAATGGCAGATCATGTTATCGAAATTCCTGCAACTGATGAACATTTAGTTCCATTGATTGCAACGATACCGTTACAAATTTTATCTTATCACATTGCATTAATGAGAGGATGTAATGTTGATCAACCTAGAAATTTAGCAAAATCAGTAACTGTTGAGTAATTATCATTTATTATAGTATAAAAAAAGAGCGAAATGAAAATTTCGCTCTTTTTGTTTATGTTTGATCATTAATTTAACACTATGCATTAACAATTAATCATCATACTTTTGCTAGTCTCTTTCTTTCAGCCATTTAGTTACAGCCGGTGAAAGTTCTTTCTGTGATTTACCACCAACAAAAACACCAATATGCCCTCCTTCAAATTTGTAAATCGTCTTATCTTTTGTACCTACATAATCATTTAAAGGTGTTGTTGCAGTAGGAGGAACCAAGTGATCGTAAGTTGCATAGATATTAAGTAAAGGCATAGTAAGATTTTTAAGGTCAACCTTTTTACCCCCCACTTCTAATTCACCTTTGATTAATTTATTTCCTTGGTATAAATCTTGCATAAATTGAAGGAAACAAGCTCCAGCTTGATCTGGACTTGCATTGATCCATTTTTCCATGCGTAGGAAGTTTAACAATTTTGTTTTCTCTTCCATTGAATTGATAAGCCCTGTAGATTTTTGGATTTTCATCATCGGCTTTAGCATTTCAAAACCATCATTTAAAAATGATCCCGGAACTAAACCATCAAATCCTTCAACTAACTTTTCAAAATCCATATCCTTACTCCATCTGAACAATAATCCATCATTAACAGAAAAGTCAATAGGAGTAACATGTGTCACTAAATTTTTGATTTTTTCTGGGTAAAGTGAAGAATAAATCACGCTGAATGTACCACCTTGACAAATACTTAAAATATTGATTTTGTCAACTTTATTTTCTTTTCTAACGTAGTCTACACAATTGTTTATATATCCGTTGATATAATCATCCATTGATAGGTATTTATCCATTTTAGTAGGATACCCCCAATCAATTAAATAAACATCTAGTCCTGCTTCTAATAAGTTTTTTATGTAGCTTCTATCAGGTTGTAAATCTAGCATTTGATAGGTGTTTACAAGCGCATAAACAATTAAAACAGGAGTTTTATATGTAGCTTTAGTATCTCTATTATATCGGTAAAGTTTTAATTTATCCTCATGGTATACTTCTGTTTTAGGTGTAGAAGCAATATCTACTTCCTGAATATCTTGAAGTAATTCCATTCCCTTAAGGAATTTTGAGGTATTATCAGAAAAATCTTTTAACATCGATAAATGAAAATCTTTCATGTTTGAATTATTTTAAAAAAAAAGGGAAATGCTAACATTTCCCTTTTCAAGATTATAAAATGAATTAAACTGTAGCAGCTTTTTTCGTTGTAGTTCTTGTAGTAGTTGTTTCAGTAGAAAGTTTATTTTCTAAAGTTTTAACTGTTTTCTTTAAATCATGAATTGTCTTGTATAACTCATCCATTTCAGATTTAACTACTAATGGTAAAGACTCAATACGGTTCTCAAATTGTTTTTCTAAGTTTTTCTTAATCTCAAAAGACAAAGTTGTTAAGTCTGCTTTTAATTTAGAAAACTCTTCAGTTGAAAATAAATTTGTGTAGTGTTTCTCGTTAATATTAACCCACTCGTTGAAGAAAGGTTGGAAAGAAGTTGTCAATGTCGTTTCTTTCATTTTCTCAGTCAAGTAAGTAAACATATCTGTAGAAACATGTTGACCAGTCTTGTACAAATGATTTTGTAATTCATTTAATTTTAACTGGTAAGCAGCAGCTTTGTCAAAATTAATCATAGCTAATTCAACATTCTCTTTTTCTTTAGAAGGAGCAACTAATTTCATGATTGGAGAAAAAGTCTCAGTCAATGAAGTGTTGAATCCTTTAAAAGTTTCAGTGAATTTAGCGAAATCACCAGAAATCATGTGTGGAAACTTATCAGTAAATAATTTCCAATATTCTTGAAAATCTTTATTTAAAGTAGTGTTGTTAGCAAAGAAATCTTTCACCATTTTCATATTACTTTCTAACATTGTATTCAAGTTAGTTGTAGGGAAAAATGAGCTGAATAATTCTTCAGTAACTTTCTTGTAGTTTGAAGGATCAAACATCTTTTTCATTCCTTCGAAAGAGAAGTCTTTCGTTTGAAAAGCTTGAAAAAATGGTTTGTAAAACTCTTGTAATTTGAAATACAAAGCGTTTGTATTCATCGCATTTTTAAATAACTCTTGGTGAGTTGAACCTGGCATCATAGCGTTTAATGAATGCATTGTAGAGTTCAAAGTTTTATTCCAAGATTCAAATAAAGTGTTCCAAGTAGAATTTAAATCTAAAAAGTTTTGATTTGTCTCAGTTGTAGTTTTACCAAAGCTATTCAAAGTGTTGTACATTCCTAGGTTGAAATCAGCTGCTTTTTTGAAAGCATCCAATTGTGCAGTATACATATTTTTAAAAAACTCTTCAGATTTTTCAAAAGTTTCGTTTACTTTATTCTCAGTTTTATGCTCAGTAGTTGTATTGTTGAACATAGCCATTTGATTTTCCCACCAGTTTTTGTACACCTCAGTTGACTTTTCCATTGGATTTTCTGATTTCATTGCTTCTTGAAACTTGTTAGCAGTTTCAACTAAAGAATTCATCGCTTTTTGTTGTGTTTCCATCACAGTTTCAAATAATTCTTTTGAATTGTTCATATTGTTTGAATTTTTATTTTTAAAGGTTACTATGCAAATTTCGGCTAATTATTTTTATTAACCAAAATTTTTTTAATTAAAATAGTATTGTTTTCAACTATTCGCAAATAGTTATGAACTACATATATAAGCCTCCGTTAATATTTAAACATTGACCTGTCATGTATGGTGCATTAACGAGATAAACTACACCTTCTGCGATATCATTTGGATCACCCAGTTTACCTACCGGTATTTTAGCAACAATTCCTTTTAAAACTTCTTCCGGCATTGCTCCAACCATTTCAGTTCCAATGAATCCAGGGCAGATGTTATTTACTGTAATTCCATATCTTGCAGTCTCTAAAGCCAATGATTTACTAAAACCTATTAACCCAGCTTTAGCAGCGGCATAATTCGTTTGTCCAAAACCTCCAGATTGACCAATAACAGAACTGATATTAATAATTCTACCATATTTCCGTTCTACCATATCAGGAATTACTAACGAACACATATGAAATGCACTAGATAAATTGGTGTTTATTACCTCCTGCCACTCTGTTAAACTCATTTTTCGAAATGACCGATCTCTTGTTATACCAGCATTATTCACAAGGATATCAATCTTTCCAAGTTTTTCTTTTATAGAAGAAACCATTTGAATACAATCAGTGCTTTCAGCTATGTTTCCTTGAATAGTCATTGCTGAACCACCATTTTCCGTAATTTGTTTTACAATATTATTCGCGTGTGTCTCATTATGATTGTAATTTACTACGACATAATATCCTTCTTTTCCTAATGCTAATGAAATTGCTGCTCCAATGCCTCGAGAACCTCCGGTTACCAAAGCTACTTTTGTATTATCGTTCAACATAACTAATATTTTGAGAGTTAGGTACTAATTGTGAATTTTTGAAAAGATATGTATTTTTTTTCAATTTTGAATTGTTTTAGTTCTTGAATTTATTTTGTAAATTGGGCTTTTAAATAAATTTTTATGATCAATATCGGTGATACATTTGAACATTCTTTTTCTTTTACTCAAGAAGATGTTGTTTTGTTTGCTAAAGTTACTGGAGACAATAATCCAGTACACTTAGATGAAGTTTATGCAGCAAATACGATCTTTAAAAGGCCAATTATTCATGGTATGTTAGGAGCTACTGTTTTTTCCAAGGTGTTCGGTACTATGTTTCCTGGAGAAGGGACAATCTATTTGAATCAAAACTTACAGTTTCTTAGGCCTATGTTAGTCGATACTAATTATATAGCGCAATTTGAAGTGATTGAAATTGATCGTGAAAAACACAGGGCAACTATTACAACGATTGTATTGAATGAGGAGGGGAAAAAAGTAGTTGATGGTAGTGCCATATTGATGCATTCTGAAAAGTTTTAATGAATGATTGTAAAAACAAACGATAATAAAAACATTTATACAGAAATTTTAAATCATCATCAGAACCTACCCGTAGTAGTTTTGCTGAATGGTTTGTCACAAAGTACTGCTTCTTGGGGATTTATCACTCCTTTACTAAAAGAAAAGTATACTGTTGTTTTGATGGATTTTATTTTTCAAGGAAATTCAGAGAAAGAGGGTGATTGGCGTGATTTTGATCAACATGCTGAGGATGTTGTTCATGTGTTAGATGCATATGGATTTCAAAAAGCGTCTTTAATAGGTTTATCTTATGGAAGTATAGTAGCTCAACATGTCGGTGTATTATTTCCAGAGCGCATAGATAAGTTGGTTTTACTTTCAACTTTCGCTCACAAAACACCATACTATGAGGCGATTGAGCTTTCGTGGAAGCGGTCTTTAGAAATTGGTGGTTATGGTTTGTTATTAGATGTAATGCTTCCGTATGTTTTGAGTGATCATTATTTCAATAATCCAATTATTCCTATTGAATTATTGAAATCGATGCGTAAAGATGTTGTTGAGGCAAAAGCGTTAGATAAATTAATGACTGCCACTTTACACATGAAAGATTATCGAAAGGAATTGCCTAAGATCAAGGCTTTAACATTAGTTGTTCATGGAGGAAAAGATATGTTGTTTCCAGTTGATTTAGGCAAATCGGTATCTAAACATATAAATGATTCCAAATTTGTAGTTTTACCGGATGCTGGGCATACTCTTAATTTGGAAAATGTTCCTGAAGTTGTTAATTTAATTAAAGATTTTATATAAATGAAAACAGTTCTAATAACAGGAAGTACAAGCGGTATAGGTTTAGGTATTGCCCGCGAATTTGCAAAAGCAGGCTACCAAATAGCTTTCAATGGTTTAGAGCCGAATGGACCTGAAATTGCTAGTCAAATAGGAGAGGAGTACGGTGTTAAAACAGCTTTTTATGGGGCTGATTTGAGTAATTCTGTATCTATTCAAGATATGGTTTCAAATGCGTTGGATCATTTTGGTAAAATTGATGTTTTAATTAATAATGCTGGTATTCAGTATGTTTCTCCGATAGAAGATTTCCCTATTGAGAAATGGGATGCTATTATTGCTGTGAATTTAAGCGCAGTCTTTCATACCTCTAAATCAGTTTGGGAGAGTATGAAAAAAAATAAATTTGGACGAATCATAAACATTGCATCTGCTCATGGTTTAGTTGCATCTGAATTTAAGGTCGCTTATGTTTCTGCAAAACATGCTGTTGTTGGGATGACTAAAGTACTAGGCTTGGAAGGCGCTCCCTATGGAATTACGGTAAATGCGATTTGTCCAGGTTATGTTAAAACACCATTGGTTGAAAAACAAATAGCTGAACAAGCTAAGGCACACGGTATATCAGAGGATGAGGTTGTTTCTAAGATTATGCTTCAAAAGCATGCAATAAAAGAGTTTGTTACTCCTGAAACATTAGGTAAACTTGCATTGTTTCTAGCTTCTGAAGAAGCATCGACAATGACAGGTACAGCATTACCTGTAGACGGAGGTTGGACAGCACAATAAAAATTTAGAATGAAATTAAAAACGAAACACGTAGGACTTGCGTTACAAGGTGGTGGAGCACATGGTGCTTTTACTTGGGGGGTACTTGATCGCCTTTTAGAAATAGAAGAGCTAGTAGCAGATGGTATCGTTGGTACGAGTGCTGGTGCGATCAATGCAGTGGTAACTGCATATGGATTACATATAGGTGGAAAAGAAAAGGCGAAAGAATTACTCGACAAACTTTGGAAAGATATTGCATTGTCAGGAAATATTTTGTTTAAACCTTCTATGGTTGACTCAATGTTTTCAAATGGAGATTTATACAATACTCCTGGGTATATGATGTTTAACGCAATGTCTCAGTTTTTTTCTCCTTATCAGCTTAATCCAGCTAATATTAATCCGTTAAGACAAATATTAAATTCATTGGTTGATTTCGATGAATTGAGAAAGTACAATAAGAAAAAGCTTTTTATTTGTGCTACCAATGTAAAAACGAATAGAGCTAAAGTCTTTGCAAATGATGATATTACAGTAGATGCTGTTTTGGCTTCAACTTGTTTACCTTATCTTTTTCAAGCAGTAGAAATTGATGGAGAATATTATTGGGATGGTGGTTATATGGGTAACCCTCCTTTGTTTCCATTGATTGAAAATACAGACATTAGTGATGTGTTACTTGTTAAAATAAATTCGATAAATATCAAAGAGGTACCAACAAGTGCTAGAGATATTGAAGATCGAATAACAGAAATTTGTTTTAATTCTAGTTTAATTAATGAAATGAAATTGATTCATTATCGAAATGAACTAGTCAGAAGGGGTATTTCCTTAGAGGAAGATCGAAAACCAAGAGAGATATTTGTGCATTCTATTTCTGCCCATGAAGCGATTGGTCATTTGAAATATTCAAGTAAAATGAATACTTCTTGGGAATTTTTATTAGATCTAAAACAAAAAGGAAGAGAGTATGCAGAGAAATGGATTGTGAATGAATACGATCAGGTTGGTATAAAATCTTCATTTGATGTCGAAAAACATTTTTTCAATAAATTCAAATGAGAAGAGGATTTAAAATAATAATCTGGAGTTTAATATCAATCGTATTATTTTTTGGAATTTATTTTTTATTTGCATTTTTATTAGGATCCATTAGTAGTGGTCAAATTATATCTCATAAGCCAAAAAAATATAACGTTTTAGTCTTGTCCAATGGAGTTCATACGGATATTGTAATGCCCGTAAAAAACGAATTGGTAAATTGGAAATATTATTTTCCAGTTTCAAATACCAGAACAAAACAAAATCACGATCAATGGATCTCTTTTGGTTGGGGAGATAAAGAGTTTTACTTAAATACTCCTACTTGGGCAGACCTTACTGTTGCAATTGCTTTGCGATCTGCAACAGGTTTAAGTAGTACCGCTTTACATGTAACATACAGAGATTCAGTTAACATTGATTCATCCAATTGTATTAAACTATACTTAACTAAAAAAGAGTACAAAAACCTAAGGAATTTTATTTTTAATTCATTTCAAAAAACAAAAAAAAATAAGGCTCAATACATTCCTACAGATGCTGTATATGGAGATAATGATGCTTTTTATGAATCGACAGGAACCTATCATTTGTTTTATACTTGTAATACTTGGACAAACGATGCGTTAAAGTCTTGTAATCAGAAAGCATGTGTATGGACTCCGTTTGAATCTGGAATTTTTGGCATGTATGAAAAATGAAACTTTTTTGAGATGAAAACGTTAACCATCTTTGAAAAAAATATATAATGAAAGGAATTATTTTAGCTGGAGGTTCTGGTACTCGACTACACCCTTTGACATTAGCAGTAAGCAAGCAATTGATGCCAGTGTATGACAAACCAATGATATATTATCCTTTGTCAGTACTTATCGGAGCAGGGATTTCTGAGATATTAATTATTTCAACTCCTCATGATTTACCCCATTTTCAGCGCCTATTAGGTGATGGTACTAAGTTGGGATGTCGTTTTGAATATGCTGAACAGCCAGAACCAAATGGTCTAGCACAAGCTTTTGTTATTGGAGAAGAGTTTATTGGAAAGGATAGTGTAGCTTTGATTTTAGGGGATAATATTTTCTATGGAGCAGGAATGAGTGAATTGTTGAGTGAAAATTTACATCCAGATGGCGGAATTGTTTATGCTTATCATGTGAGCGATCCTGAACGTTATGGTGTAGTTGAATTTGACGATAAGATGAATGCGATTTCAATCGAAGAAAAGCCTCTAAAGCCCAAATCAAATTACGCAGTACCTGGTTTATATTTTTATGATAATCATGTTGTTGAAATAGCAAAATCATTAAAACCATCAGCAAGAGGAGAGTACGAAATTACCGATGTGAATGCTGAATATTTGAAACGTAAAAAACTAAAAGTATCTATGTTAAGTAGGGGTACAGCATGGTTAGACACGGGTACTTTTCCTTCTTTGATGCAAGCAGGCCAATTTGTACAAGTCATTGAAGAAAGACAAGGATTAAAGATTGGTTGTATAGAGGAGGTTGCTTATAGAAATGGTTTTATATCAAAAGAACAACTAATAGAAATTGCTAAACCATTACTAAAGAGTGGTTATGGTACTTATTTAATGACATTAATATCTTGATGAAAACACTTAAAGATTATTCTGTATCATTTGAAAAATTATTGAAGGAGTACCAATTCCCTGGTACTCCTTCAAACTTATACGACCCTTTGTCCTATTTCATGAATTTAGGTGGAAAACGTATAAGACCTTTGCTAACGTTAATGTCTGCTGAGTTGTTTGGCGGTCAAGCTGAGGAAGCTTACCCAAGTGCTTTATCGATTGAATTCTTTCATAATTTTTCATTGATTCATGATGATATTATGGATAAAGCACCGTTAAGAAGAAACCAACAAACGGTACATGCTAAATGGAATGATAATATTGCTATCCTTTCAGGGGATGTATTATTAGTCAAAGCCTACCAAGAATTACAAAGACATAATCCCGCTCATGTCTCTAAGTTGTTAACTATTTTCAATAAAACTGCTGTGGAGGTATGTGAAGGTCAACAAATGGATATGGATTTTGAAACTAGATCAGATGTTTCTGTTCATGAATACATTGATATGATTCGACTTAAAACTTCTGTTTTGCTAGGTGGGGCTTTACAAATGGGAGCGATTATTGCGAATGCCACCGAAGTTGATCAAAAATTAATTTACGATTTTGGAGTTAATTTGGGAATAGCTTTTCAAATACAAGACGATATCTTAGATTTATACGGAGATCCAGAAAAGTTTGGAAAACAAGTAGGAGGGGATATTATCACCAATAAAAAGACTTATTTGTTGTTGAAAGCATTAGAAGTACAAAAAGGAAATGAAGTTGATGATATGCTTTTGATTGAAGATATGAATCTAAAAGTGAAAAAAGCACAAGAAATCATAAAAAAATTGGGGATTTTTGATGATGCTCAGAAATTAAAGTCTCATTATCAACAAAAAGCAATGACTGCTTTGAGTTTAATTGATGTGCCAGGGGAACATAAAAATGTTTTAATTGAGTTATCTGATTTTTTATTTAATAGAGAAGTATAGCATGGAAAAAGTTATAAAACATGTAGAAGTATTTCATGATTCATTTGGAATCAAGAATAACTATCAACCGACAGTAGGTTTATCAAAAGAGGAAATAACTCTTCGTTTTAATCTTATGAAAGAAGAGAATGAAGAGTATTTAGAGGCCGCTTTAAATGGAGATTTAGTTGAGGTCGCAGATGCTTTAGGTGATCAGTTATATATTCTTTGTGGTACGATTTTAAAACATGGACTTCAAGATAAAATAGAAGAGGTTTTTGAAGAAATTCAACGATCTAACATGAGTAAACTAGATAGTAATGGTAAACCTATCTATCGTGAAGATGGTAAAATATTAAAATCAGAACTGTATTTCAAACCGAATATCAAAGCGATCATAGAGAAATGAAAAAATTCAATATTCGTGTATATGGAATATTGATAAATCATAACAAAGAGATTTTAGTTTTAGATGAAACAAGAAATGGGTTTCATTTTACAAAATTTCCTGGGGGAGGTTTAGAATGGGGGGAAGGTTTTCAAGATTGTTTGAAAAGAGAATTTGAAGAAGAATTAGCTGTAAAGGTTACTGTTTTAGATCTTTTTTATATCAACGATGATTTTGTTTCATCCGCTTTTCAAAGTGAAGATCAACTCATTTCAGTTTACTATCTAGTAAGTATAAATAAAGAAGATGTTCTAATACAGAAAACAGATTTTGAAGTTCCTAGATGGGTTTCGTTAAATCAAATTAAAGATAATGACTTAACATTTCCCATAGATAAAAGAGTGTTATTGAAACTAAAAAAGGAGATCATTTGATCTCCTTTTTTGGTTTATGTTAAGATTAATTATTGTATAATTAATTTCTTGTTAGAAACATATTGTCCTTGAGATATACGTAATGTATAGTATCCCGCTTTGATTTGACTGTTTAAATTTATTTTGTGTGAGATAGCACCATTTGTATTGTTATTCGTTTCAGTACTTAATACTTTACCTTGTAAGTCAATTAATTCAAACATTACAGGTTTTTCATTAGCTACGTATTCTACATTGATACCATTATCATTTGATGTAGGATTAGGTACTATGTTGAAGTTCATTTGTGTCAAAGGATTTTCTTCGATATTTACAGTACCAAATAAGTTTATGTTATCTATGTATAAATTATTTGAATAACTAGAAGCAAAAAACTCTAATTTGATTCTAACTCTATTTTTACTAGCATTCTTAACAATTGGTGTAAGATCAATATTTGTTGTTTTCCAAACATCATCAGAAGAAGGAATAAACTCTTTTCCTGAGTAAATACCCGCAGTGATTAAATCAGTACTATATGATGCTGTTTGAGCCACATCTTTTGAATAACAGATTGTATGAAGTGGCAACCATGTTCTTCCACAGTTAGTGGAATAAGATACCACTAGTTTTTCAGTAAGTAAAGAATCATAGAAACTCGTTGTAGCATAAGAGTAATCAAAATTCAACTTAGTATCTGTAATTCTAGTAAAGTCTATAGACGGCGAAATTAATGCATCTTTGCTACCTCCTAATCTTTCGAAGTATAATCGATTATCAATATCATCTAATGTTGCATTAGATATATCTTTAAAATTATTAAGTTTTACCCCTTTTGTTCCCCAACGTCCAGTTCCAACTTGGAAGTTAGCAAAATTATTTTCTTCATTTACAACTAACCAATTCGATAAAGATCCCTCATTGAAACTTTGAGAAAAAAGATCATTAATCTCAGCTTCTTCAGCAGAAACAAAAACTGCTTCATTTAGTACAAGAGAATCTTCACCAACACTATTTTTAACATGTAAAGAAACTTTTTTATAACCTGGAGTATCAAAAACTACTTTAGGGTTAGCTGAAGTATCTGTACTAGGTGTACCATCTTGGAAATACCATACTCTACTTGTTGCTTTGGAGCTCCAAGATTTATCTCTAAAACTTACTAAACCTCCACTGCATAAATGAGTGATGTTATAGTTAAAGTATGGAGCAGGTTTACAAATAACTGATTTAATTTCATTTGTACCCGTGCTAACTAAATTTTCTTCTTTGTGTAAATTATTTCTACTGCTTATCGGTAAAGCTAAAATAGTTTTCATTAAAGTAACTTGGTCTTTTGAGAACATTAGCGGACATTCAGAATAGTCCATGTAATTTTGGAAGTTTTCTATCGTAGAACCGATTCCAAAAGTTTTTACTGAATCTATTTCTAAAGTTCCCTCTGCAGTTTCAGCATTAAAACCATATATTCTAAATGTGATTGTTTTAGAATCTCTGATGTTTTTATAATTGTTGTTTGTCGTACTAACTCTTACATTTAATCCCAAAGTTGTATCCGCTTTGAAAAATAAACGATTGTTAGTTACTGAAGCAACATTTGTATTTTTAGAAGTTAATGAAATTGGAGTGCTAAAGTTATCTACACTTGAACGAACTTCAAGATTTCTAACACCTTTATTGTTTCTGCTTGCATAAAAAGTAATAGAATCAATATTTACTAATTTTCTTTTTTTAGCAGTGATAGAAAACTCATAATATTTATTCAAATTTAAAGTACCAGTAAGATTAGCTTGATTTAATTCTTTATCAGCTGCCCCGGTATCCCAAGAATCAAAAGCAAATACATCTTGTTTCTTAGAATTATTCCCAACTCCATTTGCACTAAATCTTGACATGTTGATTTTAGACGTGTCTGCAATCAATTGTAGAGACTCGATACCGAAAGATCCGTTATTTGTTTCAGCATTCCAACCGTAAATTCTGAAAGTTACTTTTTGACCATCTCTTAAATCTGTTAATTTTTGAGGTTGTTTAACAAAAAAGTCTAAGTCATTATTAACAGTAGTATCTGATTTAAGATTTGCTACATTATTGATATTTCTGATGAATTTAGATGTGGTTACTAAATTTAAGTTGCTTTTAAAATTATCAGTACTAGCTCTTACAGCAATACTTCTTACACCTTCTTTATTTCTAAATGCAACAATATTTAAACCTTTGATGTCGATAGCATTTCCTTTACTAGACTCGTAGCTTATTTCATAATACTTGGTTGTATCTACGATTTGTGAAAAGTTAGCGGTAACGGTGTCAGCATTTTTAGCTCCTGTTTTCCAGTTCGTGTAATCAATTTTAACTTTTGATGCACTTGCAGCTGAAATATTTCTGACTTTAAATAAAAATCTAGCTCCTTTAGGGAACGTGTTAATGTAATTTGTAGTATCAGTAGTATAATTACCAACAAGTACATTTAACTGATATTTACTTTGTTTACCAATTATTGATGTTGTGTCAACATTTCCTGAATTCAATAAAACACCTGAAAAATCATTGTTTTCTGAAAAACCATTGATATCACAAGCGCCTGTAAAAGCATTCGTTGCACCAGTAGCACAAGAAAAAGAAGAGTTATAAGCTCCACCTTTAGTTCTTGGTGTATCAGATATTCCATCATCTCCACAATCTACTCCTGTTTTGTTGTCATTTGAAACGGAGTTGAAAGTGTGCTGTAAGCCTAGGTAATGCCCAACTTCGTGAGTTAATGTTCTTGAACTTTTAACAATTTCTTTCGCAAGCACAGTAACTCCGTCAGCGAAGAATAAAGAACCATTTGCTGCAAAAGGTAGATAAGCTCTACCTAATACTTCTCCGTTCGCAATTGGAGGAAAACTTTTAACTATCCAAATATTTAAGTATTTAGTTCTGTTCCATTGATTAAGCTTTGAATAGGTGCTTGAATTTTCAGTAAGAAAAGATTTAATATGGTCAATACCAGTTGTACAATTTCCTTTAGGGTCAATTGTTGCAAGTCTGAATTCAAAATTACAATTACCAACAAGATCTTTGAATGCAGGGTCAACAATACTAGTGTCAGCATTTAACAACTGGAAATCCTTATTTAGAACTTCTAGTTGCTTGATAATTAGCTCATCGTCTACATTTTCTATACCATCATTGTGGATCACATGAAAAACTACTGGAATTATGAATTTTGTTCTTTTAATTCCGTTTGCAGATTCTAAAGATCGAGCAGATTTTAATAACTCTTGGAAATCTTCAAAGGCTGCAGGGTTTTCTTTCCAATATTGCATTTGGTCATGTTCGTGTCCACAAAAGTTTTTGTTCCCTTGAGCAAAAACAGATTGACTGAAAACGAATGCTATCAATATTGATAAAATTGCGAAAAGTAATTTCATTTGATAATAATTTACAATTGAACCGATAAATTTAATTCTTTCTTCCGAAAGTAGGTTAAAAAAAGTTTAAAAAAGCGTGAAAGTATGTGAAATATTAAACAGCTACGTTATGTTCACGCAAAGCGTCGTTCAATGATGTTTTTAAATCTGTACTTTCTTTTCTTTTTCCTATAATCAAAGCACAAGGTACTTGGTACTCACCAGCAGGAAACTTTTTAGTGTAAGAACCTGGTATTACCACACTTCTTTCTGGTACATAACCTGTTAACTCCACTGGTTTATCACCTGTAACATCAATGATTTTTGTTGATTTTGTTATGCATACATTCGCCCCGATAACAGCTTCTTTCCCAACTCTAACCCCTTCTACAATGATGCTTCTAGAACCAATAAATGCATTATCTTCAATGATTACTGGTGATGCTTGAAGTGGTTCAAGTACACCACCTATGCCAACACCTCCACTTAGATGAACGTTTTTACCGATTTGAGCACATGAACCTACTGTTGCCCATGTATCAACCATAGTACCTTCATCAACATAAGCGCCTATATTAACATATGAAGGCATAAGTATGGTGTTTGGCGCAATAAATGAACCATATCTTGAAACAGCGTGAGGTACAACTCTTACCCCTAGTTTAGCATAGTCTTTTTTTAATTTCATTTTATCGTGAAATTCAAAAGGGCCCACTTCTATGGTTTCCATTTTTCGAATAGGGAAGTACAAGATCACTGCTTTTTTTACCCATTCATTTACGGACCAGTTACCTTGTAAGTCTTGTTCTGCAACACGAATTAATCCTTTGTCCAATTCTTCTATTACATGTTCAATTGCTTCAATGGTTTCTGGATTATTAAGCAAGGCTCTATTTTCCCAAGCATTTTCGATAATTGATCTCATATTATTAGTTCTAAATTTTCAAATTTTGACAAATATATCGAGAATGTTCTTCAATTAGAACACTTCATTGTATCTTTACTAATAGATAATATGTATATGGGTAGAATTTTAGCATTAGATTTTGGGCTTAAAAGAACGGGGATTGCGATCACAGATGAAATGAATATAATTGCTTCCGGTTTGAAAACGGTAGACAGTAAATTATTAATGGATGAATTGAAATTAATTGTATCTAAGCAAAATGTAACAACCATTGTTTTAGGAGAACCAAAACGATTGAATGGTACTGATTCTCATATAACTGAAAACGTAAGAATGTTATTCGAACATTTAAAAAAGACGTTTCCTTTAATTTCAATTACTAAATACGATGAACGATTTACATCTAAAATGGCTTCACATTCGATAGCAATGATGGGTTTATCTAAAGCGAAAAAACAAGATAAATCTCTGATTGACGAAGTGAGTGCAACCATTTTATTACAATCCTACATGCAGTCTGTTGGGATTTGATTCAACTTGTTATTACTTTTGTCCAATATAGATTTTAGAAAATGATTTTACCAATTGTTGCATACGGAGATCCTGTCTTAAAAAAGGTTGCTACTGAAATTGATCAAGCGTTTCCAAATTTAAAGGAATTGATTGATAATATGTTTGAAACCATGTACAATGCGCAAGGTGTTGGGTTAGCAGCTCCTCAAATAGGTCAATCTATCCGTTTATTTATTGTTGATGGCACTCCATTTTTAGAAGATGAAGATGAAAAACCAGACCCAAGAACAGTCGGTTTAGAAGGATTTAAGAAAGTATTTATTAATCCGATCATTCATTCTGAGACTGGTGAAGAGTGGGGGTTTAATGAAGGTTGTTTGAGTATACCAAAAATTCGTGAGGAAGTATACAGAAAAGAAGAAATTTGTGTTTCTTACTATGATGAAGATTGGAATTTTTATGAAAATGTGATTTTTAAAGGGTATGCAGCACGCATTATTCAACATGAATATGATCATATAGAAGGAATTTTATTTACAGATCATTTATCTATATTGAAGAGAAAATTATTAACTAAAAAGTTGACTAATATTTCTAAGGGTGTAATTCCTGTAGAATATCGAATGAAGTTTCCAGCGGCAAAAAAGTTTAAATAATGAAGTTAACTTCTTTTATAGTTGTCCTTCTGGTTGTTGTTTTTTCATGTACAAGAAAGCATGGATCTAATCAACCCAAAATTGGTTATACAGGATCAGATAGTTTGACGAAAAGTATAGCATTAAAAGAGAAATCATTAAAAAATTATTATCACAATTTGATGGCTGATGAAAATTCGATCGATTCACTTCCAAATCAACTGATTAACTCGCTTCTCAAGGAATATCAATTGTATTACAAAACATATCCTGAAGATTCCCTTTCTCCTTATTATCTAGATAAAATACATCAACTTTTCACACAAGAAAAACAATATACCTATGCAGTAGATTGGGTAGACACGCTCTTAGATCATTATCCAAATTATCCAAATAAATCGCTTGTTTTGTATAGTGCAGCGACCACTTCCGATCTTTATTTGTTAGATAGTAATCGAGTTAAAAAATATTATAATCGCATGTTGAATGAATGTCCCAAATTGAAGAATCAAGTCAAAAATCAAATTTCGCATCGACTGAAATATATTGAAATTCCATATTTGGAATATATTGAGAAGAAACATTTTTTAAAATAATTTCATAAAGAATCTTAAATTCTATTTCTTATTCGAAATTAAAATTAAATTTGAATTATAAAATTGAAAAAATACTACGTATGAGAACTAAATTTTTTATGTTGCCAATCATGCTTTTCTTGTTTTTATTCTCAGGAAAATCATTTGGTCAATTGAATGGTGCTAAGATTGATTTTAAGAAAGAGACGCACGATTATGGAAATGTTAAATTTGGTGGGAACGGAGAATGTAAATTTGAATTTACAAATACTGGAAACGCTCCATTAATTATTTCTGATGCAAAAGGATCTTGTGGTTGTACAGTTCCAACTTGGCCTAAAGAACCAATTGCTCCTGGAGCTAAAGGTTCAATTACGGTAAAATACGACACTAAAAGACCAGGTCCAATCGCTAAAAGTGTGACGATCACTTCAAACGCAACAAATGAGCCTACAAAGACATTGAGAATAAAAGGTAATGTTGCACCAGCTCCAGAAGGAGATTCCCCTGTAAATAATGCAGGTCCGAAAGCAAACTAAATTTTCAAACCTTTATATTTGTAATCCGTTTTCTTAGAAGACGGATTTTTTTATTTTATGGAGACTCCATTTGCTTATTTTCCTAATTTACAATTGCTTTTTATAGGCAGCAGTGATTCTATAATAATAAGAGAAGAGAATTTAGACACCTTTGATGAATTTCTTAAGATTCATGCAGGGAAATATATTTTTACAGCATTTGGATATGATTTAAAAAATCAGTTTGAAAATTTAAACTCTTCCCACAAGGATGTTTTTGATTTTCCTGATGTATTAGCTTTTGTACCAGAACAAGTTATTGAATTATCGAAAGGTAATTCTACTATTTTATTTGGTGATAACCGAATTTCTGAACATACAAATGCATTCATTAAAAAAATCGTAGAAGATCAAGAAATACCATATCCACAGATCTCACTCTTACCCTCGATTGATAAAGAAACCTATATTCATCAAGTGAAATCTGTACAATCTGAGATACAGTATGGAAATTGTTATGAATTGAATTTTTGTCAGCAGTACGTTGCGAATACAGTAGAATCATTTGATACGTTGGGTGTCTTTTTAAACTTATATCGTAAGACCAAATCTCCTTTTTCTGTTTATTTCCATTTTGATTCTTGGGAGGTAATGTGTTTGAGTCCAGAACGTTATTTGCAGAAAAACGGCAATAAAATTATTAGTCAACCCATTAAAGGAACCATACGTAGAGGTATAGATGAGTGTGAAGATCAAATTTTACAAAACAAGTTGAGAACAGATCGTAAAGAACAGTCTGAAAATGTGATGATAGTAGATTTAGTACGCAATGATTTGTCTAAAATCGCCACCAAAGGAAGTGTGAAAGTAGAGGAATTGTTTGGTATTTATCAATTTCAAACACTGCATCATATGATTTCGACTGTTTCTTGTGAACTCAAGCCTAATTTTTCGTTGTCTCAATGTTTAGAAGCTACATTTCCAATGGGGTCCATGACTGGTGCACCAAAGAAAAAAGTGATGGAGTTGATTGAAAGTCATGAATCATTTAAACGCGGTTTATATTCGGGTGCTATTGGTTACATAGAACCCAATGGAGATTTTGATTTCAATGTCGTTATTCGTTCTTTATTTTATAATAATCGTTTACGAACACTGTCATGCGCAGTGGGTAGTGCTATTACAATAAAAGCCATTGCTGAAAATGAATACGATGAGTGTGAAGTGAAAATCGGCAATTTAATTCGCCCCTTTTTATGACTTTGGAGCTTTCTACATTTAAAAAGAAATGGGAATTTTTAGCTCATCGAAAAATTTTCATCGGTTTGAGTGGAGGGGTAGATTCCGTTGTATTGTTGAGGCTACTCGTGTTGTGTGGTTTTGATGTTGAAGCTTTACATGTAAATTATCAATTACGTGGAGCTGATAGTGATGCAGATGAGGATTTTGTGTGTGCGATATGTCAACAATTGAATGTTCCTTTGTTTGTAAAAAGAGTAAATACTAATTCGATATTAAAAAGTGAGGGAGGGAATCTTCAAGCATTAGCTCGGAATTTACGGTATGCCTTTTTTCAAGATTTTTTAGATGAAAATGAGCACGCTTTGTTGGCTTTAGGGCATCATAAAAATGATCAAATAGAAACTTTTTTTTTAAATCTCGCTAGAAAATCGGGTCTTCGCGGTTTGGCTTGTATGTTGGAAATCGATCAGTCTAAAATTAGACCCTTATTACATTTTTCAAAACAAGAAATTATTCGTTTTGCCATAAAGAATAATTGGAGTTGGAGAGATGATAAAAGCAATCTATCGCTGAAATATAGTAGGAATGTTTTGCGAAATAAATATATTCCTGAAATGCAACAACATGTTTCTAATATTGATGAGGCTGTTCTTAACTTGATTGATGCTTTTCAAAAGGAATTGAGAAAGGTTCAGGGCTCTATTTCTGATTTGGTAGAAAAGATAGTAAGAACTGGTTTTTTGAAGCAAGACGATTTTATTTTTTTATCTGATAATCAAAAGGTTGAATTGTTATTTGCATTAGGTTTGAATTCGGTAGAACTTAAATCTTTTTATAAATTAGTTGAGATTCAAAAAGGGAAGTTCATAGAAACTCAAAAATTAGCACGGATTTTTAAAGAAAAAGAGGGTTTTTCATTTGAATATTATTTTCCAAAAGTTGAGATGACAATTTCTTTTAGTTATCCTGACAAATTACCGGATTCGTTCACTAAAAACGAATTCTATTTTGATGCTGATCTGATTCAAGGAGAAATTCGTTTGAGGACTTGGCAACAAAACGATCGGATTAAGCCATTAGGAATGAAAGGAAGTAAATTGATTTCCGATGTGTTACATGATGGTAAATTAAAGTCTATTGAGCGAATACAATGGCCCGTTTTAGTAGACGATGAACAAGTTATAGCATGTCCGTTTCTCGTAGTTTCAAGAACAAAAATAGCAACGAATCAATCAGTTAAAATTATCTGTGTTAAAGTACAAAAGATTGGTAAAGGGTATTTATTTCCGTAGTTTTTAAATTCTACCTTAAATAATAGGTGTATTTTTTCTAATTTTTTTATTATGTTTGTGTATTAGTTCAATATTATCAGAATATTAACTGCAATAAAAACATTGGCTATGGATATTTCACAATACAAAACAATCGAAAAGGAATCGGTTTCTTCGATGACTTTTAATAAAGAAATAGAAATCGAACAACACGAAGATCTAAGACATCAATTAGAACAAGCTACACGTTTGGGGAATGGGTATCATTCAAAAGTTTCGATCTATTTTCATGATGATGAAGGGCCTAAAAGGGTCGAAACAACTATTTGGGCAACAGGTTCTAAATATATTTGTTTAAAAGGCGGTGTTTGGATTCCGATTAGCCGAATCGTAGAAGTTAAATATTAATAAAAATACGCTTAAGGTACTTTTTGTTACACAGAGATTGTCCGTTTTGTGTTAGATTTGTCTAATTCAAAACGGATTTTTTATTTTAAATACATTTGTATGAAGAATGTGATATTTAAAGGGTTGATTTTCTTTTTTTTATTAATAGTTAATAATCAAGTCTTCTCTCAATTTGGTCCTGATTGGCACGATAAAATTACTTGGGATTTTTCTATTGAAAAGAAAGATGAATCACATGCGTATGTTGTAGCAAATGCAAAGCTAAAAAAAGGGTGGCATGTCTATTCTGTCAATCATAATCCTGAAAAGGCTAGTTTTACCGGTACACCAACCAAATTAACTTTTGCACCATCTAAAAAATATAAGTTAATAGGAAAATTAATTGACACTAAAAAACCATTATTACACAATGATGACTTAGGTACATCTTTGTATTTTGAAGGATCAGCTACGTTCAAACAAGAAATTGAATTTTATCAGGACGCACCAGTGGATATCGCTTTAACCTATTCATTTATGATTTGTTCGGATGAATTTGGTTGTTTACCCCCTGTGGACGAACAAACAATTTTAAAAGCAACAGGTTACAAAGCAGTAAAGTTAGATGGACCAGTAAAAAGCGATTCTATAGAAAAAACAGAAGCTGAGAATAATGATGTTGCTAGAACTAAAAAAGAAACAACTAAAACATCAAATTCCGCAGTAAAAAAGAAACTAATTACTTCTAAAAAATCGAAAGATACACTTTGGGTTATTTTTCTCAAAGGTTTTGGTGGCGGTTTAATTGCTTTATTGACACCGTGTGTGTTCCCTATGATTCCAATGACGGTTACTTTTTTTACTAAACGTTCGAAAACACGTACCAAAGGAATTGCAAATGCCCTATTATATGGGTTCTCTATCATTTTTATTTATGTTGCTTTAGGATTATTGGTTACAGCAGCATTAGGTCCTTCAGGGTTAAATGATTTATCGACGAATGTTTGGATGAATTTAATTTTCTTCGCCATTTTTATCTTTTTTGCTATTTCTTTTTTGGGTGCCTTTGAGTTAAGACTGCCTAATTCATGGGTGAATAAAGCAGATAGTAATGCTGATAAAGGAGGATTGATAGGAATTTTCTTTATGGCATTTACCTTAAGTTTGGTTTCTTTTTCTTGTACTGGACCAATTATAGGTTCCTTACTAGTTGAGTCTGCCGCTGATGGTGCTATGTTAGCACCTGCTATTGGTATGGGAGGATTTGCTGTTGCGTTAGCCTTACCCTTTGCATTGTTTGCTGTTTTTCCAGGATGGTTAAATTCTTTGCCTCAATCGGGAGGATGGTTAAATTCGGTCAAAGTAGTGCTGGGGTTATTAGAATTAGCCTTGGCGATGAAATTCCTCTCAGGTGTTGATTTAGCTTATCATTGGGGTATTTTAACACGTGAATTATTTGTTGCGATATGGACAGTAATTTTCTTTGTGATCGGGTTTTATTTATTGGGGAAATTAAAGTTTTCGCACGATTCTAATGTAGAAAAGTTGACAGTTACCCGTTTTATGTTTGCCTTATCCGCTTTCGTGTTTGGATTATACTTATTACCAGGAATGTGGGGGGCACCTTTACAATTAATTGATGGTGTTGCTCCGCCTAGAACTCACAGTGAAGATAATTTTAGTTTTGTTAGAGGTGAAGGTTCTGCTTCAAGTACTGCAAAGAGCACACATTATGAAGCATTCAAACAATACATGCACCCTGTTTCGGATGGAAGTATTATGGTCTTTCACGAACTAGAAAAAGCCAAAGAACTAGCAAAATTAGAAGGAAAAAATATTTTACTTGATTTTACTGGTCATAATTGTGCTAATTGTCGTCGTACAGAATCAAAAATTTGGTTAGATCCATCTATTAAACCTTTATTACAAGATAGTTTAATCATTGTTTCGTTGTATGTAGATGATAGAACACCTTTACCTTTAAATGAGCAAAAGTTTTCGAAAGCGTTACAAGCTAAAATGACAACGATAGGGATGAAATGGTCGGATTATGAGATTACACACTATAATCAAATAACCCAACCCTTGTATGTCTTGATTGATGCTGCTGGAAATGATATTTCTGCACCGATGGGGTATGAACCGAATGTTGAGAAATATAAAGCGTTTTTGAAAACGGGTCTTCGAGAATCTAAGACACCTCTTTGAGGGGCTCAGACCACGTATTAACTTCTTTCTTCCCAGATTTGGATTAGTTCCACACAAGTAGCTACACCTTTCTCCATATCTTGTACACTTACGTATTCGTGACGTGAATGAATTGCCATTTCACCCGTGAAAATATTCGGACAAGGTAAGCCCATAAAAGATAGTTTCGAACCGTCAGTACCCCCACGAATAATCGTTGCTTCTGATTCTATACCAATACGTTTCATGGCTTCTATGGTATAATCTGTAACGAAAGGGACTGTATTTAAGACTTCCTTCATGTTTCGGTATTGTTCCTTAATTTCGAAAGAAGTTTCTAGTTCTGGATAGTTACTTAGTATTTCATTTACGATGTTTTGTAAACGCGCTTCGTGTTCAGTTAATTTTTTCGTATCGTGATCTCTGATAATGAAATTAAGGGTTGCCGTTTCTAATTCTCCTTTGATGGAAGTAGGGTGAACAAAACCCTCTCTTTTTTCAGTTGTTTCGGGAGACCATTCATTTTTTGGTAAAGCAGCCACTATTTCCGATGCCACTTTTATGGCATTCACCATTTTACCTTTTGCATAACCTGGGTGAGCACTTTTTCCATGAATGGTAATCGTAACACCATCAGCAGAAAACGATTCGTCTTCCAAAGAACCCAATGTTCCACCATCCAAGGTATAGCCGTAATCTGCATTTAATTTTTTCATGTCTAATTGTTCTACACCACGACCTACTTCTTCGTCCGGGGTAAACAAAATGCGTACATCTCCGTGTTTCACTTGTGGGTTTTTTACCAGATAATGTGCAAAGTCCATGATGATTGCAATGCCTGCTTTGTCATCTGCTCCTAATAAGGTTAAACCACTTGCAGTAACGATATCATCTCCGATTTTACTTTTTAAATAAGCGTGTTTTTCAGTAGTGATGATTTGTGTTGGATCGTCTGGTAATACAATTGGCGCACCTGAGTAATTTTTGTGTACAATTGGTTTTACGTTTGTACCACTGCAATCAGGCGCTGTATCCATGTGTGAGCAAAAACAAATGGTAGGAATTCCTTTTTTATCAGAATTCCTTGGAATAGTTGCATATACATACCCCCACTTATCCATTTCAGCATCATCGATTCCCATTGCTTTTAATTCTTCTACTAGAACTTTGGCTAAATCTTTTTGTTTTTCCGATGAAGGAAAAGTAGGGGATAGGGGATCGGCAGTAGTATCGATTTGAACGTATTTTAAGAAACGTTCTAGGACTGTATGGTTATAGTTATGCATGTAGTATTTTTTTCAAATGTATTGATTTTCTTTTCTTTTTCCGCAAAAGAAAAGAAACAAAAGAAAACTCGTCTCTGTATTTTATTTTCTCTCTCAACTTTTGAAATTACTACCATTTCGGTGATCTCTTCACATACGTTTCGAGCTACCTTATGGTGCCAGCATTTCAATTCGTTTCAATTCGTTCATAAAATAAGGAGACATGGATTTCGCTTCGATTTTTTATAAACCAAAAAAGCTGTCCTTGAGGGACAGCTTTAGGTATGTTTTCTAAAAAGATTAGAAAATTTCGTTTGGAGCGAAGTGGAAAGCACCTTCTCTTTCAGCGCTAGCGTCAGCATCTGAACCGTGAACTGCATTTCTTCCTTTGCTTTCAGCGTATAATTTACGGATAGTTCCATCAGCAGCTTCAGCAGGATCAGTAGCACCGATTAATGCTCTGAAGTCAGCTACTGCATTGTCTTTCTCTAAAATAGCAGCGATGATAGGACCAGAAGTCATATACTCAACTAATTCACCGTAGAAAGGTCTTTCAGCATGCTCGATATAGAATTCTTTTGCTTGAGCTTCACTCAAATGAGTAAATTTCATAGCTTTAATTTTGAATCCTTTAGAAATGATTAAATCTAAAATTTTACCAGCGTTTCCACCTTCAATCGCGTCTGGTTTTAACATTGTGAATGTTCTGTTTGTTGCCATTTTTTCTAATTTTTGGACAAATATAGATAGAAAACTTTGTTATTGCTTAAAGCAAATATTAACATACGTTGAAAACTGGTAAAATTAAAAGAGTTAGGTTAATCTAACTTTTTTAAGTATATTTGTTTAATGAACGATTATACTCATGTTTTTATCTTTGTAAAATGGATCAAATAGTTGGTTATTTCAGTTCGATAGACCCTGCTTTCGCTGCTTTATTAGCAACC
>CANGZT010000009.1 GCA_947458955.1 Flavobacteriia bacterium
AATATTGTCCGATTGGACCTCTATTTTTTTTGATTTTATCAAATATGTCTTGTGCCATATTGTAAGAATTAAATGTAATTTACATTTTGTTAGTCTTTGCAAAAGTACAAAGTTTTATATGTAAACGAAAAATGACATCTATAAATTATCAACAACATAAGGTGTTAATTATCTTATTTGAAACAATCTTCACTTTGATTCTATATATTTGCAAAAAATAATATACTCAGGAAATGGCTTTGAAATGTGGTATCGTAGGTTTGCCAAACGTAGGTAAATCAACACTTTTTAATTGTTTGTCGAATGCAAAAGCGCAATCTGCAAACTTCCCTTTTTGTACAATTGAACCGAATGTTGGTACTATTTCTGTTCCAGATCCACGTTTGGAAAAATTGGAGTCGATTGTAAATCCTGAGAGAGTTGTACCTACAACTATGGAGATTGTTGATATTGCTGGTTTAGTGAAAGGGGCTTCAAAAGGAGAGGGCTTAGGAAATCAATTCTTGGCTAATATTCGTGAAACAGATGCAATTATTCATGTCTTGAGATGTTTTGACGATGGTAACATTATCCACGTTGATGGTTCTGTAGATCCAATACGTGATAAAGAAGTGATTGACCTAGAGTTGCAATTGAAAGATTTAGAGTCAATTGAGAAAAAAATACAATCTTTAGTTCGTAATTTAAAATCGGGCGACAAAGAAGTTGTTAAGGAAAACGAATTAGCAACACGCATCAAAGAACATTTAGAAAAAGGACTTTCTGTTAGAAGTTTGGAAATGGATGAAAATGAAAAGGAACTAGTGAAACGTTTTCATTTGATCACTTCAAAACCAGTAATGTATTTGTGTAATGTAGATGAAGCTTCTGTAAAAACAGGAAATCAATACGTTGATAAAGTGAGAGAGCATGTAAAAGCTGAAAATGCTGAAGTATTAGTAATTGGTGCAAAAATTGAAGCTGATATAACTGAGTTAGAAACCTATGAGGAACGTCAAATGTTTTTAGAAGAATTAGGTTTAGAGGAGCCGGGGGTTAATCGCTTAATTCGTTCGGCGTATGCACTTTTAGATTTATACACTTATTTTACAGCAGGTGTTAAAGAAGTAAGAGCTTGGACGATTACAAAGGGAATGACAGCTCCACAAGCTGCAGGGGTTATCCATACAGATTTCGAAAAAGGTTTTATTCGTGCTGAAGTAATGAAATATGCTGATTATACAACCTATGGTTCTGAATCAGCTGTGAAAGACGCGGGTAAATTTAAGGTAGAAGGAAAGGAATATGTAGTTGAAGATGGTGATATTATGCATTTTAGGTTTAATGTTTAAAAATAAACCTATAAAAAAAACCCAGTTTCAAAACTGGGTTTTTTTATGCAAAGTAGATTTTAATACTCGTCTTCGTTGAAAAGAAAATCATCTTTCGAAGGATAGTCAGGCCAGATTTCTTCAATGCTTTCGTAAACATCTCCTTCGTCTTCTAAGTCTTGTAGGTTTTCAACTACTTCCAATGGTGCGCCATGACGAATTGCAAAATCTATTAACTCATCCTTAGTTGCTGGCCATGGAGCGTCTTCTAAATAAGATGCTAACTCTAAAGTCCAATACATAACTCTTGTTTTTGATAGTTAAATTTGCCACAAAAAAATAAAAAATTTTTCAAAAAATCAATGATTTACATAAATTTATTTTCAAAAAAATAATTTGACCTAAATTATTTAAAATCAAAAAACTATAATATAATCTTTACAAGTCTAATATTTTATTAAGTTTAATTATGAATTGTGGAAATGTTTCAATTGCTATCCAAAAATATTTAATTAAATTTGCGCTCAATTTGTAGTATAGTTTTGTCAAATTGAAATCTAAATAGCGCATTTTATGCCAAAAAACGAATCCATTAAATCAGTTTTAATCATCGGAAGTGGTCCTATTGTGATCGGTCAAGCTTGCGAATTCGATTATTCAGGCTCTCAAGCCGCTCGTTCACTTCGTGAAGAAGGAATAGAAGTAACTCTAATAAACTCAAATCCAGCAACGATCATGACTGATAAGTTGGTAGCGGATAATGTTTATTTGTGGCCGTTAGAACCTGAGTATATTGAGAAAATCTTGAATTTGCACAAAATCGATGCAGTACTTCCTACGATGGGAGGACAAACCGGTCTAAACTTGGCAATGAAATGCGAAGAGATGGGAATGTGGGAAGAGTACAATGTAAAAATGATTGGAGTTGATATTGATGCGATTAATATTACGGAAGATAGAGAACAGTTTAGAGAGTTAATGGGTAAAATAGATGTACCTATGGCACCTCAAAAAACAGCTAAATCATTCTTGGAAGGTAAAGAAATTGCACAAGAATTTGGATTCCCATTATGTATCAGAGCTTCGTTTACGTTAGGTGGTGCGGGAGCTTCTGTGGTACATGACCCCAAAGAATTTGATACTTTATTAGAAAGAGGCTTGCAATTATCTCCGATTCATGAGGTGATGATTGATAAAGCGTTGCTAGGTTGGAAAGAATATGAATTAGAGTTATTGAGAGATAACAATGATAACGTAGTTATTATTTGTTCAATCGAAAACTTTGATCCGCTTGGAATACACACAGGGGACTCTATTACGGTTGCTCCTGCTATGACTTTGTCTGATACTACTTTCCAACGAATGAGAGACATGGCAATCAAAATGATGCGTTCAATAGGTAATTTCGCTGGTGGATGTAACGTTCAGTTTGCTGTTTCTCCAGATGAAAAAGAAGATATCATTGCGATTGAGATTAACCCTCGTGTATCTCGTTCATCTGCATTGGCTTCTAAAGCAACGGGGTATCCGATTGCTAAAATTGCATCTAAATTGGCGATAGGTTACAATTTAGATGAATTGAAAAACCAAATTACAAAAAGTACATCAGCGTTATTTGAGCCTACATTAGACTATGTAATCGTTAAAATACCAAGATGGAACTTTAATAAATTCCCAGGTACTGATAGAAGATTAGGTCTTCAAATGAAATCGGTAGGGGAGGTAATGGGAATTGGTCGTTCATTCCAAGAAGCATTACAAAAAGCATGTCAATCATTAGAAATTAATCGTAACGGATTAGGGGCTGACGGGAAAGAATTAACAAACCAAGAACAAATTTTACATTCATTAGAAAATGCATCTTGGAACCGTTTATTCCACGTGTATGACGCAATTAAATTAGGAATTCCGTTTAAAACGATTCACGATAAAACGAAAATCGACTTCTGGTTTCTAAAGCAAATTGAAGATTTAATCAAGTTAGAGCGTAAAATAGAGAAGTACCATTTGGGTAATTTCCCTAAAGAGTTAATGTTTGAAGCTAAACAAAAAGGTTACGCCGATAGACAAATCGCTCATTTGCTTCGATGTCTAGAGTCTGAGGTTCATGTGAAGAGAACAGAAATGGGAATTAAACGTGTTTTCAAATTAGTAGATACATGTGCTGCTGAGTTTGAAGCAAAAACACCTTATTACTATTCTACTTTTGAGTATGAAAACGAAAGTATCGTTACGGATAAAAAGAAAATAGTTGTTTTAGGTTCTGGTCCTAACCGTATTGGGCAAGGTATTGAGTTTGATTACAGTTGTGTACACGGAGTGTTGGCTGCAAAAGAATGTGGTTACGAAACCATTATGATCAATTGTAACCCTGAAACAGTTTCAACAGATTTCGATACAGCTGACAAACTATATTTTGAACCTGTTTTCTGGGAACATATTTACGATATTATCCAACATGAAAAACCGGAAGGTGTCATTGT
Organism: Flavobacteriia bacterium; assembly: GCA_947458955.1. Classification (GTDB taxonomy): domain Bacteria; phylum Bacteroidota; class Bacteroidia; order Flavobacteriales_D; family Crocinitomicaceae; genus CANHVK01. The sequence continues at coordinate 3,794 of CANGZT010000009.1, forward strand.
TCAGTTAGGTGGTCAAACAGCACTTAAATTGGCTGAAAAACTTCACCGTTTTGGTGTTAAAATTATCGGAACAAGTTACGAAGCATTAGATTTAGCGGAAGATAGAGGTCGTTTTTCTAAATTATTGGAAGAAAACAATGTGCTTTTTCCTAAATATGGTGTAGTAGAAGATGCTGAACAAGCCTTAAAATTAGCAGATGATTTAGGTTTTCCTTTATTAGTTCGTCCTTCTTATGTATTAGGAGGACAAAAAATGAAAATTGTTATTAATAAAGAGGAATTAGAGCACCACGTAGTAGATATCATTGGTGAAATGGGTAGTAATCAAATTTTACTAGATCATTTTATTGGTGGAGCGATTGAAGCGGAAGCAGACGCGATTTGTGATGGCGAAGATGTGTATATCATCGGAATCATGCAACACATTGAGCCTGCTGGTATCCACTCAGGAGATTCTTATGCAGTGTTACCTCCATATAATTTAGGTGATATGGTTTTGCTTCAAATTGAGGAAATAACGAAAAAGGTAGCATTAGCATTAAAAACAAAAGGTTTAATCAATATTCAGTTTGCAATTAAAGATGACAAAGTATATGTAATCGAAGCAAACCCAAGAGCTTCAAGAACAGTTCCTTTTATTGCAAAAGCTTATGATGAACCTTATGTAAATTATGCTACTAAAGTTATGTTAGGTCATTCTAAGGTGAAGGATTTTAAATTCAATCCTAAAAAAGAAGGCTATGCAATTAAAATTCCTGTTTTCTCTTATGAGAAATTTCCTGATGTTAAAAAAGAATTAGGTCCAGAAATGAAATCTACAGGAGAAGGAATACGTTTTGTTAAAAACTTGAAAGATCCTTTCTTTGTAAAGATTTATTCAGAAAGAAATATGCATTTGTCTAGATAATGACTTTAATCGCTAGTATTCAAGGAACTTTTAAAATGATGCTGATGATAATCGGAGGGTTTGTCTTACTCCGGTTCTTAGGCCAGCTTTTGATTGTTAAAAGAAATTTAGCGGAACAAAAAAGGCAACAAGATTTCCAAAAAGAACTGCAAAAACAACAGTCTTTTTATAAAAAAAATTCAGGAAAAGTAAACATACTTGGAAAAAAACAAACTACAAATTTTCAAGATGTTGATTACGAAGAAGTATAATCTTAAGTCCACCTAACCAGTGGACTTTTTTTAGTTTTAATGATTATGAAACATTTTTTTAAGTCGAACTGGAAACACTTTACTGCTGTAGGTGTAATCATTTTGGTTACTTTCATTTATTTTAATCTTCAATTTCAAGGGTATGGATTAAAACAACATGATATTGAACAATTCGGAGGGGCGTCTCATGAAATTCAATACTATAGAGAGCATACTGGTAAAGAAACACTTTGGACAAACTCCATGTTTGGTGGTATGCCTTCTACACAAATTTCTGTTATCTATGAGGGTAATTATATTAAAAACGCAATCGATAGTTTTTTAAAAGTTCTTCCCCCTCCGGCTGGTCCTGCAATGTTATATATGTTAGGATTTTATATTTTAATGTTATGTCTGAATATAAATCCGTGGGTTGGTCTTCTAGGATCCATAGCTTTTGGTTTTTCAAGTTATGATATAATCATTATTCAAGCTGGTCATAATACTAAAGCATTAGCTGTAGCTTTTATGGCACCTGTTGTTGGAGCATTTATTATGTCGTATCAACGTAATTTGAAGTGGGGAATTATTTTATCATCTTTATTTATGTTGATTGAATTATCAATGAATCATTTACAAGTAACTTATTATCTTGGTATTTTACTTGTTGGACTTGGGGTTGTGATGTTTGTAAATGCAGTTATTAAAAAAGAGATAAAACGTTTTTTAATTGCTTCTCTAGGAATCGGTATAGCGTATTTTTTAGCCTTATTGGTTAACTATGGAAATATATCTATGACTAAAGATTATGCTAAACATACAATTAGAGGTGGAAATGATGTGACAATATCACCTAATGGTGATTCAAATGCCGAAAATTCAACTACCGGATTGGATAAAGATTATATTACTCAATGGAGTTATGGAGTAGGTGAATCGTTTACATTAATATCCCCATATGTTAAAGGAGGAGGGACAGTAGCCTTAGCGGATTCACCTTTTGCAGAAAATATAGATAAGGTAGAGTTATCACCTGAACAACGTAAAAACGTAATGAATACTCCCGTTTATTGGGGGGAACAACCAATGACATCTGGACCAGTTTATATTGGAATAATAGTTGTGTTTTTAGCGCTCTTAGGTTTAGTTTTTTTACAAAACCCAATAAAGTGGGCTCTTTTAGGAGTTACTTTTTTAACGCTTGCACTTTCTTGGGGTAAAAATTTCATGGGTTTGACCGATTTTTTTCTTGAAAATATTCCTGGTTATAATAAGTTTAGAGCGGTTACTATCATTCTTGTTATGGTGGAATTGTGTGTGCCAATCTTAGGTGTTTTATTTCTTGATTACCTAATTAAGGAAAGAGAAAAAATCAAAGAGAAGAAAAAAACTTTTTTTATTTCATCTGCAATTTTTATCATAGTATTATTTGGGATAAAAATGATTGGTTTAGGAGATGGTTACGCCTCTTCTAATGATCAGAACCAGATTAATAATGTAGAATCTAATATTAAATCTCAAATACTTGGAATGGATCCGTCTGTTCTTCTCTCTCAATATCAGTTAGACGTTAATAATCCAACTCAATTAGATCAATTTATTAAACAACAAAGCGCTCCTTATTTAGAGGGTTTTGAAGGTATGAAAAAAGTACGTGAATCGATTTTTAATGATAGTATGAATCGATCAATTTTACTGACAATTCTAGCGATTGGTTTAATTGCTGCACTGTTTTATACAGAGATGAAGTCAGAACTAGTGTTAATTTGTTTAGTCATCATTACGGCAATAGATTTGATACCTGTTGCTAAAAATTATCTCGGTAACCAAGAACAAGGCAATGGGTATAAATTTTGGGCGGAAAGAGGTCAAACTTTATTTCCAATGGAGGCCTCTGTTGCAGATAGAAGCATTATGGAAAACGAAATTGCTACTAATCCTAAATTAAAAAGTGTTTTGATGAAGGCTGAAAATGAAGGTATTGCCAAAGCAATGGAATTAGAACTTTCTGGTGCGGCGAAATCTCGTGTTGTTGATGCGTATAAGTTTGCTGAATTGAATATAAACACAAACTATCGAGTTTTTGATATGTCTGGAGGGTTTAATAGTGCAAACTCATCTTATTTTCACAAAGCATTAGGTGGGTACCATGGTGCTAAATTAAGAAACATTCAAAACTTATTTGATTTCCATATCACTACTTCCAATTACAAGGTGTATGATATGTTAAATGTTAAATATTTTATATCAAATGGTAACCAGGTTCAACCGAATCCAACGGCCTTAGGAAATGTTTGGTTTGTAAATTCAATTCGTAAAGTTTCGAATCCAAACGATGAAATAAGAGCCTTAGGTTCTCAACTTGATTTAGAAAACGCTTTCCAAGGTACGCTATTGGTTAATGGAAAAGCTACTAATAAAATAAAAGCGTTTAGTTCGGATAAGATTCAATATATTTTGAAGTCAGACACAATACAAGTACCTATGTCCAATGGTTTAACCGAGGGATTGGAGGCTATGTTTGTGATGGATGTAAATGGAAAGACAAATTTAGTTCCATTACAAACGTTAGAAATGGATACAGCGAAGTCTTTCTTAAAATTAGTTAAAATAAAAAATGCGAAGGAGTTTAAACCAAATCAAGAAGCAATCGTTTTAACTGATGAATTTTCAAAAATAGGAAAGTTGAAATTTGACGGTCAAGGGACAATCAAAATGTCTAAGTATGTTCCTAATAAAATATCCTATTTATCTGATTCTAAATCAGAGCAATTTGCTGTTTTTTCAGAAGTGTACTATCCGGAGGGTTGGAAAGCAACAATAGATGGAAAAGAAGTTCAGATTGTTAAAACAAATTATTTATTGAGAGGTTTAAAAGTACCTCCTGGTAAACATAAAATTGAATTTGTTTTCGATTTACCAAAATTTCATACCTCAGGAACTTTAGCATCGATAGCTTCAATTCTTGTTTTACTAGCACTCGGTGCTGGAATTTATACAGATAGAAAAAGAAAAATGTAGTATAATCGAAAAGCTGTCCATCGGGCAGCTTTTTATTAATCATCAAACATTCATCATTCACCATTCATTATGAGAGTCTTAGTAATCGGTGCAAGTAATAATCCAGATCGATATGCTTATAAAGCGATTGAAATGTTATTAAAATATAAACATCAACCCATTCCATTTTCTCAGAAAAAATCAGAAGTCTGTGGGTTGAAAATAGAAAATGAATGGAAAAATTGGGAGGAAATACATACTGTTACATTATATATTAACCCTAAACTACAAGAAACGTATTACGATTTAATTATTGGTTTAAAACCTAAAAGGGTAATTTTTAATCCTGGTACTGAAAATAAAGTTTTCCAAGAAAAATTAAAATTAAAAAATATTGAAGCCCTAGAAGCTTGCACATTAGTGATGCTTAGTACAAATCAATTTTAAGAAATTAAAAGTGTATAATTACACAATATACACTTTTAGTTTTTTTATTTTAATATTTTGGAACCCAAGGTTGCTCTGGTGCACCAAGATCTTGAGTTAGTTTTCGAGATAGCACAAATAGATAATCACTCAATCGGTTTAAATATTTTAGAATCACTAAATCTACCGTTTCTTCTTCATTAAGGTGATTGGTCATTCTTTCTGCTCTTCTACAAACACATCGTGCGATATGACAATAAGAAACAGTAGTATGTCCTCCTGGTAAAACAAATGATTTCATTGTTGGTAGCGTAGCATCCATTTCATCAATCCAATCTTCCAACTGTTTGATATCATCTGCTTTTATTTCTGGCAGTTTCATAGTTGATTTAACGGGATCGGAGGCAAGGTGTGAACCAATCGTAAATAATCGATCTTGAATCGTGATAATTTGTTCAATGTAAATCGGATTGATCTGTTGGTCTCTAATTAAACCAAGATAGGAATTTAATTCATCTACTGAACCATACGATTCAATTCGAATTGCATGCTTAGGAATACGAGTTCCTCCGATTAACTGAGTTGTACCTCCATCTCCAGTGCGAGTATATATTTTCATAATTTAATAACGGATAATAAAATGTTCTTTTTCTTTATTGTCTTTAAGTAAAATAATTCCTAACTTAAATAAATCTATTGTTAAATTAAAACGTTTGTCAGCTGTTATTTGTTCCCAAGCATCATACATGTCACCAGACCATCGTATATCATCAATAAGAATAAGGGTTTCATTGTGAGCATATTCTATTGCTTTTTCTAGATGTTTGAAAAGTTTTTCACTCGTGTGATCTCCATCTATAAAAATCAAATCATATTTCGTTTGTGGCTTAGTGTCAAAAAAAGTATCAAAAGTGTTTCTGTGAAATTCTATTTTATGATTGGAGAAATTCTTGAAATTTTTTTGATTAATCTCATATAGGATATTACTTCCTTCTACCGTATCAATTTCTGCAGATGGGTGCCCAAGTGATAATGCAAGACTACCAAAACCAAAGTTTGTACCCAATTCTAAAATGCGCGTAGGTTTGTAATGTGTTGAAATTTTATAAAGTAACGTCCAATATTTCCCTTTAGTTCGAGCATTTGTTGCATATTGTTTGATTTGTGCGAATGTGTTTTTTCGTTTTGATCCAGCTCCTTGGGTATCAAATTCATAATTATTTTTATCATTGTAAAGTGTAGAAGTAAATCGTGCTAACGTTTTTTTATCTTTTTTAGCAACTTTTTGAGAAAAACAAACGTCTACTAATTCATAAACGAAGGGAGAATGTATCTGATGTCTTCCTTTGGCTTTTGCAATGTATTTAATATATTCGCATATTATATTCACACTACAAATAAACAAAAAAGATTCTTAATCATGAAGTCCGTGCAAATAGATGTTAATAGTATAGATGCTCAAAGGGAAAAAGTATTTGGTGATCAGCCTGAATTAAAATTGGTTAGCCCTTGTAAATTAGGTGAAGGGATCATCAATTCTGATGAAGAACAAAGAGAGTTACTAATTAATAAATTTGAAAACACGGATTTAAAAACTACCTTTTTTATACCCGCTTCTGGTTCTGGTTCAAGAATGTTTCAGTTTTTATTTGATTTTTTAGAAGATCCCACAGAGGAAAACACGAGTCAAGTAGAACGCTTTTTGAATTATATTGAGGATTTTGCTTTTTTCAATAAGCTACCAATAGATATTCGTAAGAAAATCAAAAATAATGATATAAATTTAGACGAGTTTGTTCGGTATTTATTGACTGAAGTAGGAATGGGATACGGTGATTTACCAAAAGGATTAATTCCATTCCATAAAAATGGACCTTTTGTTTTGAATCCCTATCAAGAGCAATTGTTACAAGGATTACAGGTAAAAGAAGAAAACACGGCTTTTCATTATACAATTAAAGCTTCGTTTGAAGAGAAGATTGGTCAAGAGTTGTCTAGTTTACAGGGAGTTATTGGTCATGATGTTGATGTTGCGTTTTCTTATCAAGATGTTTCTACTGATGCTATAGCTTTTGACGATGAAAGAAACCCATTGTTTTTGGATAATGGAGAAATTCTTACTAGACCTTCAGGTCATGGTGCACTTTTGGATAATTTAAATACAATTACTTCTGATTTAATCTTCATAAAAAATATTGATAATGTTCAACATTTTGCTAAATCTAAAGTTTCTCAGGAAACATGGAAATACCTGGGAGGTATGGCGATTTGGTTCCAAGAGCGAATTAGTAAATTAATTAAGACTCCATCTATGGATGAATTAATTAAATTAAATAATCGCTACCAGTTTTTACATCCAAATTTAATAGCAGAATTAACCGAGCAAGATATACCTAATTTATTAAACCGTCCTTTTAGAATATGTGGTATGGTGCGAAATGAAGGACAAGCTGGAGGAGGTCCTTTTTGGGTAGAGGAGGAAGGTAAGATTTCCAAACAAATAGTTGAGAAATCTCAAATTAACCTTAAAGGAAAACAATATCGATTAATGGTGCAATCAACTCATTTTAATCCTGTTGTGATTGTGGCTGTAAACAAGGATAGTAACGGAAAACCTTTTGATTTAAGGGATTTTTGTGATGACAGCAAATACTTTGTAGTGAATAAAAAATATAAAGGAAAAAACATTTCCTTCTCAGAATTACCAGGGTTATGGAATGGTTCAATGGCGTATTGGAATACTATTTTTGTAGAAATCCCAACAAAATCTTTTAGTCCTGTTAAAACGGTATTAGATTTACTCGGTAAAGCACATAAGGAAGATTAATTTTACCTACTTTTTCTTCTTTTTAATAGAAATTGTTGCAATAAAAAATCTAATGGCTCGTTCGTATCTATACTAACAAAGTCTATGTTTTGTTGTCCAAGTTTCAATTTTAGGTTTTCAAAATATGAATTCACCTTTTCTTGATAGTTTGCTTTAAATTCAATCGGTTGTAGTCTTATTTCTTCTTGTGTTTCCATGTCAATCACACGTATAGGACGATTGGGTAATTGAAAATCAATCTCATGTTCTTTGTCCGTTATATGAAAAACAATAACTTCGTGTTTGTTATATTTTAAATGTTGAATTGCTTCTATAAATTCAGGTTCCTTTTCAGGCGAATCAAGTAAATCACTAAATAGAATCACTAAACTTCTTTTGTGGATAGATTCAGCAATAGCATGAAGTGAAGTTATTAAATTAGTAGAATGAGTATGATTTGGTTTATATTCATGGAGGTATTTTTCCAATTCTTGATATAGAAAATGAAGGTGACTCTGAGATGATTTTGATGGTGTCTGTAGATTTAAATCCGTATCAAAACAGGTGATACCTACGGCATCCCTTTGTTTTTTTAGTAGTTCCATGATTGATGCTCCTGCAAGAATAGCGTATTCAATTTTGGATAAATTTTCTCCTTGTTGAAAATACATCGAGCTCGAAGTGTCGAATAGTAGTTGACAGCGTAAATTGGTTTCTTCGTCGTATTTTTTAGTGTATAGTCGATCGGTTTTACCATATAATTTCCAATCGATGTGCTTAGTAGATTCTCCTTGATTATAAATACGATGTTCAGCAAATTCTACCGAAAAACCATGAAAAGGGCTTTTATGTAATCCAGTGACAAACCCTTCAACAGCTTGTTTTGCTAATAACTCTAGCGTGCCAAATTGGACGATTTCTGACCGACTGATTTTACGCATGGGTTCTTTTCTGATGATAATGTTTCACGACTATATTTAATAATACTCCTGCTAAAATTAAGAAAATACCAGTAAAGGAACTAAAAGGTAAAATTTCATTAAATAAAAATGTACCAACGAGTATAGCATAAATTGAACCTAAGTATTGAAAAGGACTTACGATAGTAACATCGCCGAACATGAAAGCTTTTGTCATAAATACCTGTGCTATTTGCGTGAATATTCCAAGTAATAAAACATACAGCCATTCTATTCCTTTGGGAGTGATAAAGTCAAAATAAGACCAAATTGCCATAACAGGTAAAGAGATCATTGGAAAGGCAATAACTACATGTAAGGGGTGTTCTGAGCTTTTTAGTTTTACAACAGATACATAAGCTAGTCCAGAGAAAATTGCTGATAATACGCCAATTAAAATCCAAGAATACAAAGAAAGTTGATGAGATACACCTTCGTTTTCAAAAGTGTTTTTCCCTAAACCAATCACAAACACACCGCTTAGGGCAATAAATATGCATAACCATTGTAACCATTTTATTTTTTCTTTCAACCAAATTGTTGCAAATAATAAAGTGAAAATAGGAGCTAAATATTGTAGTGTAGAAGAAATCGCAATAGGGAGTGTATGAATTGTATAGAAAAATAATGTCAAAGCAATCATTCCTGATGTACCTCGAATGAGTAGCCATTTTTTATTTTGTCCGATGATAGGTAAGTTTTTTGATTTTAAAATAAAGGCACTGATCGAAAAGGAAATCACAGAACGAAAAAGTACTAACTCATGTATCGGAAATGAAGAATATACGGGAAGTGCACTCGAAGTAGGACCATTTGTTAAAATTTTTACAAAAAAATTGACAAACATGAAACACAATCCAGAACCAATCATGTAAAGTATGCCTTTGTTGACTTTCATTCGGTAAATGTACTTACTTTAACTAGAGGCTGCAATATTATCATTCTGTTAATTCTGTTTAAACCGTAGGCTAAATTTGTGTTATGTGATAATTTTGACTTCAGTTTTTTAGTTTTTTTTTAAAAATTTTGCTCATTAAAGTATAGGTTATGATGAAGTTTAATGTAATATGTGTTTTGTTTGTGTTTTTAACATTTAATTATTTTGCTCAAAAATCAGGTGCTGGCGTTGAAGATATTGAGGGAAATATTTACAAAACGGTAATTATTGGTAAACAAGAGTGGATGGCTGATAATCTAAAAGTAACTAAGTATAGAAATGGACAGCCGATTCCCTTTATTTCAGATAGTACGGTTTGGAGTCAATGGAATGCCGGTGCTTACATGTTCTACAAACACGATGTGAAACATGGTGTACTATACAATTGGAATGTGGTAAATGATTTAAGAAAAGTGTGTCCAGTTGGTTTTCATGTACCAACTAATGCGGAGTGGGATACCTTGGCTAAAAATTTAGGAGGAAATGAGATTGCTGGAGGAAAAATGAAGTCTAAATTACATTGGGAAGCGCCTAATACTGGGGCAACGAATGAAAGTGGTTTTTTTGCTTTACCAAAAGGAAATTATGGAATCAATGGTTCTTTTAATGGAATTGGTCGAAATGCGTATTGGTGGACTGCTACTCAAAATGGAGAGTTGAGTTCTTGGGGTAGAGAAGTTGGCTATAACGATGTACAATTATTTGTGGGACACGCTGACAAACGCGATGCACTCTCTGTTAGGTGTGTGAAAGATTAATTTTTCACCCATTCTTTGTTTTGATAGTTAAGACTTAAAAAGATTATTTGTATATTGGCATTACATTAATTTTTAAATATGCTAATATCAAAAATTTCTAATTTTTTTGTTTTTTTAATTTTTATAACATTTTCATTTTCATTGTTGTCTCAAGAAGAGGATGAGGAGATTGACGATGCTATTTACACTCGTATTAATCCTAAACATTCTTTAACGATTGAGTTGGGCTTGCCTATTGGCATATCTAATAAAGGATTTAAAGGGTTTTTACAAGGTATGGTCAATTTTTCACCATACTATCATTATAATTTTAAAAATAACATCTCAGTAGGTCTCGGTGCCAACTACAATTTCTTTTGGATCAATCACGTCCTTTCGCCGGATAAAAACAACGTAGGTGCAATTCATGCATTAGGAGCTTTTGTTGAACTCGGGTATGAAAAATTTTATACGGATAGGATTGGAACAGATTTCAGTGTTAAAACAGGGTATTCTCAATTAAATTTTTATTCAGTTAATAACAGAGCACTCGGACTTGGTACACCTACCAAAAATATAACTTTCGTTGAGCCAACTTTTTCGTTAATTATCACAGCGGACGAATTTTCATCCTTTCGATGGAATGTGGGGTATGCTTTCCAAAATTATGCTTTTAACCCGACAAGTTTAGGATTTGCCAATGCAAAGGAGTATAGTTCGGATGATTATCAAAAACCTACACAATTCTTTTCTTTTGGATTTGGGTATACCTATTACTTCAAGCAACGTTAATATGTTTGTAATTGAAAATACGGTCTCGGCTATTAAATCGTATATGCTAGAAAGACTTTCGGTTTTTTACGCTGAACGAGAAATAACTTATTTTTTTAAAAAAGCAGTTTGTCAACGTTTAAACTTAAGTGACGCTGATTTCTTACTTGCAAATAACCAGCGTTTGTCTGAATCTGATCTTCTTTACTTTAGGAATATTGTAAAGAGACTTTTAAATAATGAACCTTTTCAATATATCATTGGTGAAACTTGGTTTTACGACTTAGTAATTAAATGTGATAAGCGTGCGCTCATTCCTCGTCCTGAAACAGAGGAATTGGTTGATTTAATTATCCAGGATCATCTTAATCAGTCTAATTTGAAGGTGTTGGATCTGTGTTCTGGTACTGGGTGTATTGCAATTGCTTTGGCTAAAAACTTAAAGAATGCTTCTGTAATTGGAGTAGAATTATCTCAAGAAGCAATTGATTTAGCAAAGAAAAATGCATTGTTAAATCATGTTTCAGCCTCCTTTTTGAATGGAAATGTTTTGGAAGTTCTTCCTTTGGAAATCACACCAAAATCAGTAGATATTGTCGTTTCGAATCCTCCATACATTCCATTGAAAGACAAAGAAAAAATGGAGAAAAATGTACTTGATTTTGAACCACACATGGCACTTTTTGTTTCTGATAGGGAGCCGTTGATTTTTTATGATAGAATTGCAGATCAAGCGAGTTTGGTTTTGAAAGAAAAAGGCTTTTTATATTTAGAAATACATGAAAGTTTTGGTGTTCAAACTCAAGATTTACTAGAAAATAAAGGGTTTAAAAAGATTGAAATCTTTAAGGATTTACAAGGTAAAGATAGGATGATTAAAGCTAGTTTTTAAGTTAAAATGGAATCAAATTTAGCAAAAATAAAAATTGAAAAATTAACCAACGATTTAAATCACCACAACTATTTATATTACGTTGAAAGTAGCCCGCAAATTTCAGATTATGAATTTGATATGTTGCTCAAGGAATTAATTGAGTTGGAAAATAAATTCCCTCAATTTGCTTCTGAAACTAGTCCTACGAAAAGAGTAGGGGGAGATATTACCAAGAAATTCAATACCGTAAAACATCGTTTCCCCATGCTTTCTCTGGCGAATACATATTCCAGAGAGGAAATCGTAGAGTGGGAAAACAGAATCAAAAAATCGACTCAAAACACGATAGAATATGTTTGTGAATTAAAATACGATGGTGTTGCTATTGGTATTTCATATAAAAATGGAAAGCTCGATAAAGCAGTAACTAGAGGTGATGGTACTTCTGGAGAAGAGGTTACTTCTAACGTCAAAACCATTCGTTCGATTCCGCTACAGCTACAAGGTGATTTTCCAACTGATTTTGAAATTAGAGGAGAAATATATTATCCCTTGGCAAAGTTTCAAAAAGTGAATAAAGAGAGAAGAGCACAAGGAGAACAAGAATATGCAAACCCAAGAAACCTAGCTTCAGGTACTTTGAAGTTACAAGATTCGAAAGTGGTAGCTGAAAGAGGGTTGGATTGCTTCTTGTATGGTTTGTATAGCGAAGATTTACCGCTTGAATCGCATTTTGAAAGTGTATTGAAAGCAAAAGAGTGGGGCTTTAAAATTCCGCTAATTCACGAAAAATACATTCAAAAAACGGATTCTATTGATGGAATAATGGAGTTTATTGAGTATTGGGACAAACAACGTGATTTTCTACCTTTTGAGATTGACGGAGTTGTCATTAAAGTAAATAATTACGATCTGCAACAAGAGTTGGGATTTACAGCTAAGTCACCCAGATGGGCAATTGCTTATAAGTTTAAAGCTGAACGTGTAGAAACAACCTTGCAATCAGTTGTTTTTCAAGTAGGTAGAACAGGGTCAATTACGCCTGTTGCAAATCTAGATCCTGTGCAATTAGGGGGAACTATTGTGAAAAGAGCATCCCTCCACAATGCAGATCAAATTGAAAAATACGATTTACACCTAAATGATTGTGTTTTTGTTGAAAAAGGAGGGGAAATTATTCCGAAGATTGTAGGTGTTAACCTCGAAAAACGAAATGATGAGGTTTCTAAGATTGTTTTTCCAGAAAAATGTCCTGAATGTGGTTCTGAGTTAGAAAGAAACGAAGGGGAGGCAAATCATTTTTGTCCTAACGACGCTTTATGTCCTCCGCAAGTAAAAGGGCGAATGGAGCATTTTATTGCTCGAAAAGCTATGAACATTGATGGGTTAGGTTCTGAAACGATTGATGCTTTATATAAAGCAGGTTTAGTTAGAAATGTTGCTGATTTATATACTTTGCATTTTGATCAAATTTATAACTTAGAACGTATGGCTGAAAAGTCAGCGAATAATTTGTTAAAAAGCATCGAGGCGTCTAAAAATGTACCTTTTGAACGAGTGCTTTTTGCATTGGGGATTCGTTTTGTTGGTGAGACAGTTGCTAAAAAACTAGCGGATCACTTTGGAACAATCGAAAAACTTCAATTTGCAACTTTTGAAGATTTAATCGCTGTAGATGAAATAGGTGATAAAATTGCTGAATCAATTATTTTATATTTTCAAAAGACTGAAAATCTTGAAATTATTGAAAAATTAAAACATGCAGGTGTTCAACTTGAAGCTGATGTGAAAGAGTTGGCTTCAAATCGTTTTGAAGGTATGTCATTTGTTGTGTCTGGTGTATTTTCTACATTTTCTAGAGATGAATTAAAGAAAACAATTGAAGATCATGGAGGAAAAAATGTAGGTTCTATTTCTGCAAAAACTACCTATGTAGTTGCTGGTGAAAATATGGGGCCAACCAAATTGGAAAAAGCCACAAAACTAGGAGTGAAAATTCTCTCTGAAAATGAGTTTATTAAGTTGTTGAATTAAAATTCTATCGGTCATTTAATTTTGGTTACTTTCATATCTGTATTAAATCTGTTATTAATTTCACTAAATTTGAAGTGTTAAATTAAATCGTATGAATAAGTTTAAAGGCACGGGTGTCGCTTTGGTAACACCATTCAAATCAGATAAATCAGTAGATTTTGATGCGCTAAGAAAATTGGTTCGTCTGCAATTGACTGGAGGTACTGATTTTTTGGTGGTGATGGGAACTACCGCGGAGTCTCCTACTTTATCATATGAAGAAAAAGCAGCTATTCTAGAAACTGTTTTGGATGAAAATGCAGGTCAATTACCGATCGTTTTTGGAGTTGGTGGAAACAACACAACAGAATTAGTTGCTAAACTTAAGAATTTACCTAAAGGAGTGGATGGTATTCTTTCAGTTTCTCCTTACTATAATAAACCTACCCAGGAAGGTATTTTTCAACATTTTAAAGCAATTTCGGAAGCTTCTCCAGTACCGGTTATTTTATATAATGTTCCTGGAAGAACAGGTTCAAATATGTTAGCTCAAACTACGCTGAATTTAGCGCAACTGCCAAATATAGTTGCTGTGAAAGAAGCATCTGGAAACATGGATCAAATCATGGAGATTATCAGTCAGGCACCAAAAGGTTTTTCCGTTTTATCTGGTGATGATGCAATTACAATGCCCTTAATCGCTTGTGGGGCTGAAGGGGTAATTTCTGTTGTTGCAAATGCACTACCTGAAAAATTCACTTCAATGGTGAAGGTTGCACTACAAGGCGATTTTTCATCAGCGAAAAAAATTCACAATGAACTTCTTCCTATTACTAAAATGTTTTTTGAAGAAGGTAATCCTGGTGGTGTGAAAGTTGCTTTAGAAAATAGAGGTGTCATGTCTCAAGATTTACGTTTGCCGTTAGTACCTGTTTCAACTAATTTGGCGAATAGGATTAATAACGAAATGAAGTCGCTATTGACTTTTGCTTAATATTTTAAAATATAAAAATTAGAATAAGCAGGGTAGATCGTCCTGCTTATTGTTTTAAAGGTGCATCATGAGTATATATCAAGAAATCAAACAATTAGTTGAAAAATCTTCTAAAATAGTCATCACATCGCATAAATCTCCTGATGGCGATTCTATAGGGAGCTCAGTTGGTTTGTATTTGGTTTTGAAAGGGCTAGGTAAAGACGTGGTTGTATGTCACCCAGATCCAGCGCCTGATTATTTACATTGGGTACCTAATGTTGGAGTGATTGAGAATTGGGAGGAGAATAAATTAAGAGTGCAACAGCATTTAGATAATGCTGACTTAATTTTCTCGCTAGATTATAACGAGCCTAGTCGATTAGGGGAAGATATGGGTGGGGTTTTACGTGTGTCTAAAGCTAAAAAAGTAATGATCGATCACCATTTACATCCAGAAAATTATGTAGATGCAATGTTGTCAGATACTACTTCGTGTTCTACATGTCAATTAGTTTATGATGTAATAGAAAAAGCAAATTGGAATGATTTTTTAAGTACAGATGCTGGAATTTGTTTGTATTTGGGGATTATGACGGATTCAGGTTCTTTTCGTTTTCCTTCGGTACTTTCTCACACACACGAAGTTGTTGCTAATTTATTGAAATTAAATATAAACCATGCAGTTATTCATGAAAATATTAATGATACAAATACCCTAGATCGACTACGCTTGAAAGGGTATGCATGTGCTGAAAAATTGGTTGTTAAAGAAGATCTAAAGATTGCTTATATCTGGTTGACTAAAGATGAATTGAAAAGATTTAATCACCAAAAAGGAGATACAGAAGGTTTAGTGAATACAGCACTATCCATTTTAGGGATGAAAGTAGCTGTCTTATTTACAGAAGCGGAAGGGTATGTGAAAATTTCCTTTAGATCTAAAGGTTCAGATAATCCGGTTAATGTGCTTGCTTCAACTTATTTTAACGGGGGAGGACATGTCAATGCCTCAGGGGGTCGATTTGATGGTAAAGTTGAGGAAGCTATTGATTTGTTTTTAGAAGTTGCTCCACAATTTTTCAATGTTAATAATTAACTATTAAAAATTCAATATCAACCATTAATCTTTAATAATTCATGCAGGTTTTATTTTTAATTCTTACCTCGATTTTGTTTTGTGCTTGTAGTTCAGATGAGGTGAATAAAGAAATCGATTGGAATAAAAAAAAGTCGATGGAATTAAATCGAAAACTAGCTAAAAAGGAGAAATTAGATATTTTGATGTTTTTAGAAAATCACCCCCAGTGGAAAATGAAAGAAACAGGATCTGGTTTGTTTTATCAAATTGTTGACGAAAAACAGGGTGAAGTAGTTGCTAAACCAGGCCTAGAAGCAGCGGTAAAGTATAAAATTTCGTTTTTAAATGGCGATGTTTGTTATGAGACACCAAAAGAAGAACTATCTTATTTTAAAATAGATCATTCTGATATTGAGTCTGGTGTGCAAGAAGGGGTGAAAAAAATGAGAAAAGGAGAAAAAGCAGTGTTTATCGTTTCATCGCATTTAGCACATGGTATTACTGGAGATCAAAATAAAATTCCGCCTGCAACAACGCTGGTAGTTGAAATTGAATTAGTTGATTTGTATTAAATTGCATTTATGAAGTATATCTATTTATCCTTAGCCGTCCTTTTGTTTTCATGTTCTGTTGAAGGTGTGAAAAATGAAAAAGAAGTTATTCCCAATCCAAAAGTCATTAAGTCGGATTTAAAACAGACTTTTAGTGAAAACAAAACTTTGAAACCAACGAAAATAAAAGATCAAAAATTTTTCGAAAATGGTTTGAAAATCAAATGGTTTAAGCATGGTAAAGGGGAAGAGATTAATAAGGAGGATGTGATTTTGATTAATTACCAAGTTTTTCTTGAAGATGGTACCTTAGTTGATGGAAATGAACTTCTCTCAAGACCTAATTTGCCATTTTTGGTTGGCTATGGTATGCAGACAAAGGGTTGGGATATCGCGCTTACTACACTACGCATAGGTGATTTCGTTGAGATTTTTATCCCCTCTAATTTAGCGAGAGGGAAAGATGGAATCAAAGGTTTAATTCCACCAAATGCAAACAATATCATTCGTTTAAAAGTAGTTAAAAAAATAAATCCTACAAACATAATTGATGGTGTAAAAGTTTGGTTACTTGAAGAAAATAAGGCTGAAAATAAACGCGCTAGCGAGCAAAATCAAGTTGAATTTCATTACATGGTTGGAACCCCAACAAATCCAAAATACGACATTAGTTACCAAAGAAATAAACCCTTTAAATTGAAGTTTGATGATAAAGGAATTGTTGATGGACTCAAAAAAGGTTTAATAAATTGTAAAAGATCAGATAAACTATGGATTGTCGTGCCTGCTGAAAAGGCATATGGTACTAAAGGATATTTGGATCTGGTTAAACCGAATGAAAAATTATTCTATGACATTTTTGTCATGGAAGTATACTAATTTTACTACGATTTTTGTATATTTGGGCTTCTTCCTAAATTCTTAAGGAAGAAATAAATAGTTAAAATGCTAAATACAAGTAAATTTCAGTCTTTTTTACTTGATAAATAGATATATATGAGAAAAGTACTTTTAGGTTTATTGATTGTTTCATCTTTTTATGGATTCTCCCAAAAACATAGAACAATCAATACCGAAGAAGATTTAATCTTTGACACGGATCAAGAAGAGTTTTTTTTAGATAATACTTTTGATGGTATTTTAAATCATGAAGTACATAGAAAAGTAACACAAGATGAACGTCTCAATTTTTCAATGACTTGGGATAATGATTTTTTATTCGCCTCTAAAAAAAGAAATTCAATCGCAAAATTCGAAGATACACTCTGGTTATGTGTCGGAGATTCTCTTTCGAAGGAATTTCGTGTACCTTTCGATGGTTATTTAACTTCTCATTTCGGTCCTAGACACGGAAGACCACACCACGGTGTTGATATATCTTTGAAAACAGGAGATATGATTTATGCTTCTTGGAGTGGTAAAGTTAGGTATGCTAAGTTTAATAAAGGGGGGTATGGTAATTTGGTGGTAATTAGACATTATAATGGTTTAGAGACTTTTTATGCACACTTGAGCAAAATTCTGGTTTTACCTAATCAAGATGTAGTCGCTGGTGAGCCAATAGGCTTAGGAGGAAATACGGGAAGATCTTTTGGGCCTCACTTACATTTTGAAGTTCGTTTCTATGATATTCCAATCAACCCTGAACATATAATTGATTTTGCGAAGAAAGATGTAAAAGATCAGAATGTATTGGTTCACAAAGATTTATTTAAAGTGCATTTACCGGGTGAGCAACCTAAAATTGAATTTCCTGAAAATCAGGAAGAAGAACATGATCATAGTGTAGAAGCGGGTGATGTTTTAGCTGGAGTCGCTTTACCCGTTGCTGAGAAATTGAGTGTTTCAGAAAATAAATCAGTTGCTCCCAAAGAATTTAGAAAATATCACAGAGTACGATCTGGTGATAACTTATCTAAAATTGCAAATCAATACGGAACTACTTTAGATAAAATTTGTGATCTAAATGGTATTAAAACCAACAAAACAATTGATGTTGGTCAAATGATTCGTGTGAAATAATAAATCGATGCGCGCGCTATTTAATTTTCTCTTTATAACTTTCATACTTTCCGCTTGTTCTGAGTACGCTAGGGTAGTAAAATCAGATGATTATGAGAGAAAATATATACTTGCTAATGAGTTTTTTGCTGATAGAAGTTTCGTAAAGGCAATAAATTTATACGAACAAGTCTACCAAAGAAATCCAAAAAATAGCCAAGGAGAAAAAGCGTATTTTAACCTAGCAGAGTCAAATTTTAATTTAGGTGACTACCTGATGGCATCATATTACTATGCTTCTTTTTCTGAAAAATTTCCAGAAAGTATAAAATGCGAAGAAGCTGCGTTTAAAAATTTGATTTGTTTAATTAAAGATACTCCTAAATACTCCTTAGATCAATCAGAGACTAATATAGCTTTAAACGAAATTCAACTTTTTATATACAAATTTCCAAGATCAATCAAAATGGATTCTTGTAATGCTATGATGGATCAATTAAGAGGTCGGCTTGAACTAAAAGATTTTGAGTCGGTTAAGTTGTATGATAAAACTGAAAATTACATTTCTGCTGTCACAACGGCTGAAACATTCATTAAGGATTATCCCACTTCTAAATTCAAAGAAAAAACCTATGAAATATTAATTCGCAATTCTTATTTGCTTGCAGTTAATAGTGTAGAAGAGAAAAAAATAGATAGAATTGCTAAAACTATCGAAAGATATAATAACTTTGTCATTGAGTTTCCTTCAAGTGAATTAAATTTTCAATTATCTGAGAAAATTGCTAAATTGAAGAAAATTATTTAAAATCTTAATTAAATTAAAGATATGAATTTTAAAAACACTAATTCTGAGCGTTCTACAGTAACTAGAGACACAATCAACTTCGAAGAAAAAACAGGTAATTTATATGAATCGATTGTTGTTATGTCGAGAAGATCTAACCAAATCGCTTCTGAGTTGAAAGAAGAGTTGACTAGTAAACTTCATGAATTTGCATCATCTACAGATAATTTGGAAGAGGTTTTTGAAAATCGTGAACAAATTGAAATTTCAAAATATTACGAAAAACTTCCAAAGCCTGTGGCTATTGCAATGAGTGAAATGTTGGAAGATAAAATCAACGTTCGTAAAATTGAAGAATAAATAAAATGAAAGGCAAACGCATCCTTATCGGGATTACTGGAGGTATTGCTGCGTACAAAATTGCTTTTCTGATTAGATTATTAAAAAAACAAGGGGCAGAAGTCAAATGTATAATGACTCCTGCCTCTTCTGATTTTATCCCCCCGCTTACCATTGCAACCTTATCCGAAAATCCAGCTTATGTTGATTTTTGGAATAAACAAAATGGGCAATGGACCAATCACGTTGATCTCGGGTTGTGGCCGGATGTATTTATTATTGCTCCACTCACAGCAAATACATTGGCTAAATTAGCTAATGGTTATTGCGATAATTTGTTGACAGCGACTTATCTGTCAGCAAAATGTCCCGTGATTGTTTCTCCTGCAATGGATTTAGATATGTATGCGCATGAAACCACGAACAACAATTTGAACAAACTTGCTTCGTATGGAGTACATATAATGCCAGCTGAAGTTGGGGAGCTTGCAAGCGGATTGGTTGGGAAAGGGAGAATGGTTGAACCTGAATCTATTGTGAAATATTTAACTGATTTTTTTGTTACACAGAAACAATTTGATGCTAAAACAATCTTAATCACGGCTGGACCAACTTATGAATACATTGATCCTGTTAGGTTTATTGGTAATTTTTCTTCAGGCAAAATGGGTTATGCTATTGCAGACGAATTTCTTAAACGTGGAGCTAAGGTGATTCTCATAACCGGTCCTACAAATCAAACGTTAGTTCACCCCAATTTAGAAGTAGTCTCTGTAGTAACTGCAGAAGAAATGTTCGAATTTGTCAGGTCTCGTTGGGTAGAGGCTAATGTAGGTGTTTTTAGTGCAGCTGTTGCAGATTACAGGCCAGAGCAAATGGAAACATCTAAAATCAAAAAGAAAGACGATAAAATCACGATTAATTTAGTTAAGAATCCGGATATTCTTGCATGGGCTGGTAAAAACAAAACAAAAGACCAATTTCTAGTTGGCTTTGCCTTGGAAACCAACAATGCCCTAGAATATGGTAAAAATAAATTAAAGCTCAAAAATCTAAATGCGATTGTAATTAATTCTCTTGCTGATCCTGGTGCTGGTTTTGCTGCTGATACCAATAAGATTTCAATTCTATCAGAAGACGAGCAATTGCTTGATTTTGATTTGAAGTCCAAAGCGGATGTAGCAGTTGATATTGTGAATTTTATTAATACTAAACAATAACTTTCCTTTTTTTCTTTTTCCTTGTATTTTGGAAAATATCTGTCTATTTTTAATCTGAAATTATTTTTTCATGAAGAAGATTCTTACTTGTTTAATTTCTTTCTTTTTAATTGTTTTTGTTTCAGGTCAAGAACTTAATTGTAAGGTAGATGTGTTGGCTGATGCAAAAGTTGTTCTTAGTTCTACAGATAAAGAGGTGATAGAACAATTGAAACAATCTATGAATGACTTTATGAATAATACAAAATGGACTAAAGATAAATTTGCGACGGAGGAACGGATCAATTGTGTTTTACAATTCCAGATAACAAGCATGCCATCTCCAGGTATTTTTTTAGGAACGATTCAGGTACAGTGTTCTAGACCCGTGTTTAATAGTGCCTATAATACAACTTTGTTAAATATAGCAGATCAGGATGTTACTATCCCTTTTCAAAGAAATACAGTGTTGCTATATACACCAAATCAGTTTCGGGACAATTTGACTTCAGTCCTTGCTTACTATGCATATTTGATTCTAGGTATGGATTATGATTCTTTTTCGCTTAAAGGAGGTTCTGTATATTTTGTTGAAGCACAGCAAATAGTTACTAATGCGCAATCTGCTGGTTTTTCAGGTTGGATGTCGAATGAAACATCGAAAAAAAATAGATATTGGATCATTGATAATGTACAACAACAGTTGTTTGAACCTTTGAGAGAATGTAATTATGAATACCATCGTAAAGGGCTTGATAGATTGTATGATAACAAAATTGAGGCTAAAAAAGCAATCTTCGGAGCACTAGATAAATTAACAAAAATTGCTAGTTCTAGACCGAGCAGTATTAACGTAACCAATTTTGTTCAGTCTAAATCACAAGAGATTAAAAATTTATATTTTGATGCGTCTCAACAAGAAAAAATAGATATGGTCAATCTTCTCAAAAAGTTAGACCCTGTCAATGCTTCTAAATACCAAGAAATTCTAAATTAATGCTAAGTTCTATTGTAGTTCAAAATTTTGCTCTAATTGATCGTTTAACTTTAAATTTTAATAAAGGGTTTACGGTAATTACGGGTGAAACTGGTTCTGGTAAATCGATATTATTAGGTGCATTGAACCTAATATTAGGTGAACGAGCAGATTATTCGGTGATTCGTGATAAATCTATAAAAACCATCGTTGAGGCTAATTTCGATATTCAGAAATATAATCTCAAGAATTTTTTTGATGAAAATGAACTTGATTATTTGGAGGAGACGATTGTAAGAAGGGAAATTACAGCCCAAGGAAAATCAAGGGCTTTTATCAATGATACCCCAGTCTCATTATCGGTTTTAAAAGATTTTTCAGAGAGAATGATCAATATTCATTCGCAACACCAAACGATTGAGTTAAGAGATAGTCATTTTCAATTGGACTTACTTGATACATTAGCTGATTCAGTTTCACTCAGAAATGAATATACTACATTATTTAATCAATGGAGAAAAAATACAAAGGAAGTTAGTAATCTAATTGAATTGCGGTCTAAATTGTTGTTAGATGCTGACTACAATGCGTTTCAAGCAAATGAGCTTGCTGAACTAAACCTTGAAAAAGAAGATTACTCTAAGATTGAAAATGAATTAAATCAACTTGAACATGCTGAGGAGATACAACAGTCTTTTGGGTATATCATAGAAGTTCTATCACAAGAAGGAACTTCTGGAAATGTACTTGACACTTTCATTTCTTTGAAAGCAAAAATGGATAGAGTAGCGAGTTTACACCCGGATCTTTATACATTAGGTGAAAGAATTAAAAGCGTTTACATTGAAATAAAAGATATTGGTGAGGAAGCAATTACAGGATTAGATTCTATAAATGCTGATCCGAATCAATTACTTGCTTTAAACTCTAAATTAGATAAGTTCAATCAGGCGTTACGAAAACACAATGTGAATTCTCAGGCTGAGTTACTCCAAATTTTTGAAAAATTTAATCACAGTCAAACCAATATAGAAGAGATTGATTTGCAAATTTTAGAGTTGGAGAAGTTAGTAGAGATTTTGCAAAAACAAGTGTTTGAAAAGGCAACGGAATTAGAATTAAAAAGACAAAAAGCGATTCAAGATATTGAAAATGAAGTGGTGGGTTTACTTGAAGAATTAAAGTTGCCAGATTCAAGATTTGTTATACAACTTTCTAATTTAGAACATTTGACGAGTAAAGGTAGAAATGAGGTACATATTTTATTTACAGCGAATAAAGGAATGGAGCCCAAGTCTATTGAAAAAGCGGCTAGTGGTGGTGAACTTTCACGTTTGATGTTGGCACTTCAGTATTTGCTTTCAAAAAGAAAACAGTTACCTACAATTATTTTTGATGAAATAGATACAGGGGTGTCTGGAGAAGTAGCACAAAGAATTGGAAATCTTCTTGCTAAAATGGGGGAAAAAATGCAGTTGTTAGCTATAACACATTTACCACAAGTTGCAGGCAGAGGACAATTTCATTGGAAAGTACAAAAATCACATATTGATGAAAAGACCTTAACTCAAGTACTTATTTTAGATGAAAAACAGCGAGTAGAAGAGATTGCGCGATTAATGAGTGGTGATAATATAAATAAAGCAGCATTAGAAAATGCTAAGGCTTTAATGAATTGATAATTACATGAGAAAAAATATAATAACAACGTCTTTATTTTTAATTGTAACCTCAATTGTTTTGGGTGCTTTTGGTGCGCATGCTTTGGAGAAAGTTATCAAAGAAGCAGATAAACTTCATACTTTTGAAGTAGGGGTAAGGTATCAAATGTACGGAGGTCTCGGTTTATTACTTTTAGGAGCTATATACGATTATTTTCCGTTTAGCTTAAAAGCAGTTTATCGTTTACAAACGATTGGAATTTTGTTGTTTTCGCTTTCAATTTATGGATTGGTATTAACACCTTTGTTAGGTTTAAAATTGAAAATGGTTTTTGGTCCATTAACTCCCATAGGCGGATTGTTATTAATCATTGGTTGGGCTGTTTTGTTGGTTAAACACCTAAAAAGTAAGTATAATGAGTAAATTATCAATTACGATTTTAGGTTCTGGTACTTCTCAAGGAGTTCCTGTAATTGCCTGTGATTGCCATGTTTGTACATCTAAAAATGCGTATGATAAACGCTTACGTGCTTCCATCTTGGTGAATTTTAATGGGGAGAATTTTGTAGTCGATGCTGGACCTGATTTTCGATATCAAATGCTAAGAGCAAATGTGAAATCCTTAAGAGGTGTTTTGTTTACCCATGAACACAAAGACCACATTGGTGGTTTGGATGATGTGCGCGCCTTTAATTTCAGAGAGTCAAGAGATATGGAGGTCTTTTGTACGAAAAACGTAGAAATAGCGCTTCATCGTGAATACCATTACGTTTTTTCGGAAGAACGTTACCCAGGAATTCCAATGATCAATATAAATAATATCGATTTACTCCCTTTTGAATTACCTGGAGGGTTACCTGTAGTTCCTATCCGTGTAATGCATTACAAAATGCCTGTAACCGCATTTCGTTTTTGTGATTTTACCTACATAACAGATGCTAAAACAATAGAAGATAAAGAAATAGATAAAATAAAAGGCACTAAGATTTTAGTTGTTAATGCGCTTAGATTAGCGGAGCACATCTCTCATTTTAACTTGTCTGATGCATTGAGTTTGATTCAAAAAATTGCTCCCGAACGTGCGTATTTGACACATATTTCACATCTGTTTGGATCGCATGACGAGATTAAAGCGCTTTTACCGGCAAATGTATTTCCAGCTTATGATGGGTTAACCATTGAATTAGAAGTGGCATAAATTTCGAAAATAAGCAAGAATTAATCAAATAATAGTACATTTGTACAAAGCTAAATGCTAGAAAACTATGGCAAATAATTTATTAAAAGGTAAAAGAGGAATTATTTTTGGCGCTTTAAATGAGCAATCTATCGCTTGGAAAGTAGCTGAAAGAGCACACGAAGAGGGTGCTCAATTTGTATTGACTAACGCTCCTATCGCAATGAGAATGGGAGAAATTAATAATCTTGCTGAAAAAACAGGAAGTCAAATTATTCCTGCTGATGCTACAAGTGTTGAAGATTTAGAAAACTTGTTTACTCAAGCAATGGAGATTTTAGGTGGAAAAATTGATTTCGTTTTACACTCAATCGGAATGTCTCCAAACGTTCGTAAGGGAAAGCATTATACAGAAAATGATTACAAATTCTATGCGCAAACCATGGATGTTTCTGCCATTTCTTTACACAAAACGTTAGCAACAGCTTACAAATTAGATGCAATCAATGAATGGGGGTCGGTAGTAGCTTTAACGTATATTGCTGCACAACGTATTTTCCCTGATTACAACGATATGGCTGACGCGAAGTCTTTGCTAGAATCGATTACGCGTTCTTTCGGTTACCACTATGGTATCAAGAAAAAAGTACGTGTGAACACAATTTCTCAATCTCCAACGGTAACTACTGCTGGTCAAGGAATCAAAGGATTTACTGAATTTATTAATTTCTCAGAACAAATGTCTCCACTTGGAAATGCAGGAGCTATTGATTGTGCGAATTATACAATCTCTATGTTCTCTGATTTAACGAAGTACGTTACGATGCAAAACTTATTCCACGATGGAGGTTTCTCTAATACGGGAGTAACTCAACAAGTAATTGACAAATTCGGAGACGAATAAGAATCGTTTATTTTATTTTGTCAAAGCGTTGAATCAAAGGGTTCAACGCTTTTTTTGTTTCAGGTGATAAAGTACTTTCGTTATCTGTGTAAATGCGTTTAGCAATTTGCTCATAACTAGGTTCGTTTAACATTAACTCGTATAGCTGATAATTACTTTCTATATCACCATACTTTGATAAAAAAGTATCGATAGCTTCTGCTGTTTTTATATACCCAAAGCGTATGCTTTGATTGAACCAAAGCCTTTGCAATGCCTTATTTGGATGTGTAGAAAAATGATATTTACTTTCTAAATAGTCTAGTTTCTCTGTGCTGATCGTTTTGGGTAAAAGTTGAATAAATACATACCAATCATCTAATGTGTATTTTTTAACAAGGCGTTTAAACTTCTTTATTTTTGAAAATTTACGCTGATAACTATACAATTTACAATCTCTGTGTATGGTTTTATACCTTTTGGATTCAATGAGTAAATCTTGCTTGTTTAATTTACTGTCCGCTAACCAATGTTTGATGTTGTAATTGATGATTTCGTTTTGAATTAAGAAATGGGTTAGTTCACGTTCAAATCGTTCCTTGGTGTTTACTGTTTTTTTCTTATTATAATTAGCTAAAAAGCGTTCAAATAAGGTTCTACCGATTGTTTTTTCAAGATGATTCAGAAATAAAAAGCCTTTAAGTTGATAATTCATTCTTTCTTGATAATTAATATAGTAGTTTTCTTCGCAAGGCTTACTGTATACATTCGAGAGCTTTACTAGAGGAATGTGTAGTGTTTTTGCATTTTTTCGATTTTGTTCAACATAACTTTTTATTAAAAAATCTCGGTATTCAATGCTTGTGTTTTTGGTTTTGATATATAAAGCTAAAAAGCGGTTCATGCCAATGATTAATTGCCGATTAGGCTCACATTTGGTGCTGAATAAGGGGTAGGGCCAAGTTTGAAATAGGTATTCTTGTAAATAATCATCTGAGGATTGGAATCTGCTTAAACTCACTGGATGTACGAAGGATAAATTGGGGTAGTCGAAGGACTTGAAGGGAAATTTTGGGGGTAAAATACAAAGATTATTTTCCTTACGTTGAAGATCTCCAAATAGGGTTGTCGTTTGATTTTTTAGAAAATTAAAACGTTTAAATTCAGTTGTTATTTTACTTGATGTAAATTGATTTAAGTAATAGATTGTTATTTCTTTATTTATTTTTTTTGAAGCTAAATTCCCCAAGAAAATACCAATATCATAAACTGCGAGTTTATGGGGTGATTCGTAAAAAAATCGATTGCTATCTAGTTGGTGAAGGTTGGTTGTAGAACCGAAAATAGGAGTTAGGTTACAATCATTTTCAATCTCTATTGAAAAATCAAGTTTGTGGTGACTTACATCTTGAATTGGAATCCAATTTCGAGTGTATTTTTCACCTGGAATGGTGTAAAGTAGGTTGTGAGCTGGTCTTATGCTATCGATGTACCAATGTAAATTGGTTGGTTTCTCTGTGGTTTGGTAATAAATGTTGACGAAACGAGTGTGTTTGGTGATGTTTACACTCAAAGGGGCGCCATGAATACTATCTTCAAGTCCAATTACATAGTCAGTGTTTTTTTCATTTCCAATTTTACCTACTGTCACCTTTTGAATTTGAAGTCCATTGATGTCAAAAAGTATAGTATCGCTTTTGTGTTTTTTCAAACGGTATCGAGCAATACCGTAAATAGATTTATTGCTAAAGTTGATGTCTAAATCCAGGTGAAGTTGTTCGGCAACTACCTGTCTTGTATTGGCATAACTGAAATCATTACCAAGTTCTAAATCAGTGATGCTTGGTTTTATCACCTGTTTTTCCTCATGGTTTGTAGTACACGAAACGACAAAACCAACCAAGATCAAAAGACTAGTTGAAACTATATTTTTTTTATATTTTTTAAATTTCAATATATTGAATTTTAATTTGTTAATATTTAAAATATAATTAATCACTTTAATTATTGGTAGAATAAATATTTTTTTAACACCTAATGTCTTATGTCTAGTGACTACTGTCTTTTGTCTAATGTCTAATATCTTTTGTCTAGTGACTATTGACTATTGACTAGTGTCTCGTATCTATGCTTCTCTTCTCATAAAATGTTGTATCACCTCTGAAGCACCGTGTAAACCAAAAAGTCCAGGCATATAGCTGATGGTACCATAGAATGAGCGTTTAAAATTACTTCCATCTGTAAGTTTTAATGAGTCTTTAAGTTGTAATTCTGATGAATAAACAGCTTTAACTCGTTTAAAGTTTATTTTTTCTCTTTTTAAACGTTTTTTGATAGTTCGTCCTAGTTTACAGTTGTGTGTGTTTTCAAGTTTAGTGACTTGTACTTTAGAGGGATCTAATTTTCCACCTGCTCCCAAATGAGTGATGATTTTAATTTTTAGTCTAAGGCAGGCTTTGATCCATTCTAATTTTGGCGTGACTGAATCGATGCAGTCCATGACATAGTCTGGTTTGTATTCTTCAAGTATTTCCCATACGCGTTCTGGAACGACAAATTCTTCAATAATGTTTAATTTGATGTCAGGGTTTATGTCTTTTATTTTTTCACCAAGAACCACAGCTTTATTTCGATCGATAGTTGAATTTACTGCGGTCAATTGTCTGTTTTTGTTAGTTATATCAAAAACATCTCCATCGATAATGGTCATGGTTCCAATTCCGGATCTAGCTATAAATTCACCAGCGAAGGATCCGATGCCTCCTAGACCAACGATTAATACATGTGCGTCTTTTAATTTTGCTATGTTCTCCTCTCCAATAAGTAAGGCGCTTCTTTCTAGCCAATTTCCCATTTCTTAAATACTGTTTTAAAGTTGTTGCTAATTATGTTTTTCAAATCTAACAAAGAAATCTCTTTTAAGGAAGCAACTTGTTGGTAAACTTCCTCAATGTTGTGGTTGAGATCGTTGTCTGTTTCTAAAAACAATCTGTCTTTTGGGATGGATTTGAGTGTAGATTGTAATTTCTTGTCATGTAAAATAGCAGTTCCAATGCTGAGATAGAATCCCTCGTTTATTAAGATCGTTGTTAGGTTGGTCTTTCTGAATCCGTGAATGATCCATGGTTGCTTAGGCTTTAGTGATCGTTTTATCTCAATTAATTCATTGTATGCTTTTATGCAATGAATAATAACAGGTAAGTTTAGTTTTTCAGCATAAATTAGTTGTGATTTAAAATCTTTAATTTGTTTATTAATATCTGTTTGAATTGTTTTATCTAAACCAATTTCTCCAATAGCAAGGCAGTTTTTATGGGTGCAAATAGTTTCGTTAAATAAAAATTGATTTACCTCAAATGGAGCGATACCATAGCTGAAAGGTGAAGTTAAAACTTCTTTAGCGTGCATGATTTCTAACCCAAATTCTTTTTTTTGATGCGTATGAAGGTTTATCAACATTGTTTTTCTTTTTTAAACGAAAGATACCAATTTAAAATAAATTTCATATTTTCACGCCTTTGTAATTTTAAACCTATGGAACAAACACAAAAAGGACACCCTAAAGGACTGTACTTATTATTCACCACTGAAATGTGGGAGCGTTTTAGTTACTACGGTATGCGTGGTATTTTTACCCTTTTCTTGACTGGAGCTTTAATGTTTGATAAGAAAACGGCATCAGGCTTTTACGGTTCATATACTAGTTTGGTTTATTTGACTCCAATTATAGGAGGTTATTTTGCCGATAACTTGTGGGGGAACAGAAGATCTATAATGGTAGGAGGTATCATGATGGCTATCGGTCAATTTTTTATGTTCTTAAGTGGGTCGTTCTACCAACAACATGATTTAGCTGTAACTTTTATGTTGATAGGCCTAACTTCATTAATTTTTGGAAATGGATTTTTCAAACCAAACATTTCTACGTTAGTTGGTCAATTATATTCTGAAACGGATAAACGTAAAGATGCTGCATTTACAATCTTCTACATGGGGATCAATTTAGGTGCTTTTATCGCTCCATTAATTTGTGGTGGTCTAGGTGAACGATATGATATTAATGGTAATCCAATTGCTGGCGCTTTCAAATGGGGGTTCCTATGTGCTTGTATTGGTATGATTATCTCAGTTGTAATGTTCAAATTAAGAATGAACAAAGTACTTGTTGGTCCTGACGGTGAGCAAATTGGTGTAGTATCTAACAAGATGAGATTAGCGAAAATGAATGAAGACAAGGGAGTTGAAGTAGTTGATGCTCCTAAATCTAAAAGAAATGTGTATACAGGCGTTTTAGTTGGAATTTTCTTATTCATCATCTTAAGGCTTCAAGTGTTTATTTCTGCCGATGAATCTACTGTAGATGTTGTAAACAACTATATTTCTGCAGCTATTTTTGCTATCGCTGTCGCGATTCCTTTGATTATTATTCTTGATAAGTCGTTAACTAAAGTGGAAAAAAGCCAAATTAGCGTGATTTACATCATTGCATTTTTCGTAATTTTCTTCTGGGCTGCATTTGAACAAGCAGGTGCCTCATTGACTTTCTTTGCACAAGAACAAACAGATCGTGTATTCTTTGGTTGGGCAATGCCAGCAAGTTGGTTCGGTAGTTTTAACGCTGTATTTATAGTGATTTTGGCGCCAATAGTTTCAATTTTATGGACTAAATTGGCAAATAAAGGAAAAGAGCCTGCTTCACCATACAAACAAGCGATGGGGTTATTCTTACTTGCTTTAGGTTATGTGTTTATTGCCTATGGAGTAAAAGGGGTAGAGCCAGGAATCAAAGTAAGTATTATTTGGTTGACAGGTCTTTATTTAATACATACGGTGGGTGAATTATTCTTATCACCAATTGGTTTGTCTATGGTAAATAAGTTAGCACCTGTTCGTTTTGCTTCTTTATTGATGGGAGTATGGTTCTTAAGTACTGCTGCTGCGAATAACTTTGCTGGTTTCTTAAGTTCATTCTATCCAGAACCTGTTGTTAAAGCTTCTTATGTGCGTGAATTAGAAAAAGAATTTACTACTAAATCTCATAATGCACTATTACAAGTGGAAGATCTTAAAGAGGCTAAGTTAGCTGATACTACTGTTGTTTTTGATGCAAAAGGGGTAGAACAAAATGTGAAATATGATGCAATTAAGTTTAATAATTTATTTCCAAAAACAACTAATAAAAAACAATTAGAAGAAAACGCGAAAGTGATTGAAAAAATCAAAATTGATGCAGCTAAAAACTCAATCAATATTGAAAAATCATTCTTAGGAATTAAAATCAATGATTTACATTCATTCTTCATGTTATTTGTTTACTTAGCTGGTGGTGCAGCCATTGTACTATTCTTCTTAAGTAAACCATTACTGAAAATGATGCACGGAGTTAAATAATACGAAAGGGGCTTAGCCCCTTTTTTTTGTTTATTGAATTCTATAATTTTCTAATTTTACACTTAATTTTAGAACTATACTAATTATTAATATTTTAATCTTCAAATTTTATACTGAGCTTGTCGAAGTGCTGTAATCTTAAAATCAATTATGTCAAAAAATCACCCTAAAGCCTTACCGTTTTTATTCTTTTCTGAAATGTGGGAACGTTTCGGATATTATTTAATGATCGGAATTTTTACGCTGTATTTAAAAGATGCCGTAAATGGTTTTGGTATGACCGAAGCCGAAGCGTCTGATTTGTATGGAACGTTTATTGCCTTTGTGTTTTTAACACCCTTTATTGGAGGTTTATTAGCAGATAGAGTGCTAGGTTATAGAAAATCGATTACCATTGGTGGTATTATGATGGGAGTTGGGTATTGTTTGATGTCTATTCACTCTCTATCTATGTTATACACTGCTATGTTGTTAGTGATTTTAGGAAATGGTTTTTTTAAACCGAATATTTCAACATTGTTAGGAAATGTGTACAATGATGAGAAATACATCCATAAAAAAGACGAAGGATACAACATCTTCTACATGGGGATTAATATTGGAGCTTTCATCTGTAATTTCTTTGGTGCAGCATTGTATAATATGATTGGATGGGGAGCTGCGTTTATAGCTGCTGGAATAGGTATGTTTATTGGAATTATCATTTTTTGGATTGGAACTAAACATTTTAAACATGTTGATGTAATCAAACCTGCCTCCGATTCGGATATGTCCTTATTGAAAATTTTTGGAGTAATTCTTTTTCCTTCAATCATTTTCGGATTAATTGGGTATTTCTTACCAGAGCCATTAGTAGGTTCACATTCGACAGATGCTTTTTTGTTTGGATGTTTGCCAATAGTTTTCTTTTATGGAAGATTGTATGTAAAATCTCCGAAAGAAGAAAAAAGACCCATTGCCGCAATGTTGGCTATTTTTTCAGTAGTCATATTGTTTTGGGCGGTATTCAAACAAAATGGTTCAACGTTAAATACCTGGGCAGATCGATATACAAATCGTGAAATTCCATCTGCTATGGTACC
>CANGZT010000010.1 GCA_947458955.1 Flavobacteriia bacterium
GGAACAAACAACAAATCTTCGGTATGATCGTGACCGTAATCGGCTCTTAACGCTTCATTCGTTATACATCTTTCACCAAGAATTTGTTGAAAATACAGCATATGATTATCTAAAATCGCTTGAAATTGCATAGTTGTTGTTTTTAGATACAAATTTAAGATTTTGAAGGAAAATTCAATCTCTATCTTTTTCTTATATTTACTACTTTGAATTTTTTAATTTATGGCTTCAAGTTTTTTCGCTTTACTGGATGATATTGCCTATTTAATGGATGATGTGGCTACCATGGGCAAAGTTGCTACAAAGAAAACGGCAGGTATTTTATCTGATGACCTAGCTGTAAATGCAGAAAAAGCCTCTGGTTTTGTTTCTTCTCGAGAACTACCTGTACTATGGAAAATCACCAAAGGCTCACTGTTAAACAAAATTATAATTCTTCCTGTTGCATTTTTATTAAGTGCTTTTCTTCCTGTTGCTGTGATTATCATTCTTGTCATTGGTGGAATATATCTAGCGTATGAAGGAACTGAAAAAATCGTAGAATTTTTATTCCACCGAAAACATGCTCACGGAGAAGAAGTCGATATCATTGATACACCTTCAGAAGAATTAGAATATGAAAATCAAAAAGTAAAAGGTGCTATTTTGGTTGATTTCATTTTATCGATTGAAATTGTAATTATCGCATTAGGTACTGTGATTGAAAAACCCTTGTCTATCCAAATTCCTGTTGTATGTTTGGTTGCACTAATTGCTACGGTTGGTGTTTATGGAATTGTGGCCTTAATTGTTCGTATGGATGATATGGGATTAATGCTTATTAATAAAAGCAATAATAAACCAGGATTTAAAAAAACAATAGGTGTATTATTAGTCCAAACCTTACCCATCGTGATTAGAATTTTAGCTGTTGTTGGAACTTTCGCTATGATTTTAGTTGCTGGCGGAATCTTCGTTCATAATATCCCGCAATTTCACTCATTGCTTCACGGTATACAATCAACCTTGGCAGATTTCATAGCAGGTTTAGTAGTTGGTATTGTTTCTGTTTTAGTAATGTATTTAGTAAAAGGAACTAGAAAGGTTGTTAAAAAACGTCGCTCGTTATAAAGTTATTATTTAGAAACCTCAATAAATTTCCCTTTTCCTTTTTCTTCGATTTGAGTTAATGCTGGTTGTCCAAAGTAATAAACATTACCTAGGTTTTCTACTCTACCAAAAACATCGATTACATTGGTATATAGATACATATCACCATACCCTTGATTTAGAAAGAAAATAGAGTCTTTAACTACTAATTGGGAAACATCAAATTTATTCAAAGAATTATTTTCATAACGCGCTTTATTCGTTTTCCCGATCAATGCTAGTAAACCAGTTGAATTTGATTTAGAAACATAAAGTTCCTTACACTTTAACTTAAGATTCATATCTCCACCCGCATCTTGCATTTTAATAGTACAATAACTAGCTTTAATTGTATCATCAGAATATACTTTATTTGTCCCATCAAAATAGATATTGTACAAAAGGTTTATGTGAATTTTTGCTTTTACATTTTTATCATACCCTCTTAAAAAACGACAGGTGTTATTATTCTTAATACTAAGAGCACTATCTTGAACGTGTACATCGATAAATGGGAAAAGATTTTCTCCGCAAGTAATTTCTATATAATTAAGAGAATCTTGAATCAATTCATATTCAACATAAGGATGTAAAATAAGATTAGTGAAGTCTCCCTGAACCAAGGTTTTAGTAATTAACTTTCCAGAAGATTTGAAACAGGGTCTTTCATAAGGTTTTTTACAACCTATTAATAACAACAATACAACTAAAAACAGGTATTTACTATACCAATTCAACTTCTTCCTCAGAAAGTTTAAATTCTTTTTCACTTTTGGCAATTACTACAGATGCTAAACAATTACCTAATACATTTACACTCGTTCTAGCCATGTCCATCAAGGCATCAACAGCTAGAATAACACTTGCTTTCTCAGGATCTAACCCCATGGAAGCAACTGTCCCAGCTAAAATTACAAATGAAGCACCTCGAACACCTGCGACCCCTTTACTGGTCAACATTAACACCAAACAAATCTGAATTTGTTGACCTATAGAAAGATCTACTCCACACATCTGAGCAACAAAAACAGAAGCCATGGATAAATACAATGTTGTACCATCTAAATTAAAGCTATATCCTGTAGGAATTACAAAACCAACTATTTTCTTAGGAACACCTAATCGCTCCATATTTTCCATCGCCTTGGGAAGCGCTGCTTCACTACTAGCTGTTGCAAAAGCTAGAGTTACAGGTTCTGTTACTTCTTTGATAAATCTTCGAATAGGAACTTTAACAGCTAATGCAATCGGAAATAAAACAAGTAAAACAAATGCTATTAAACCAACATATAAAGTTCCAACTAATTTCATTAAACTAAATAGAATATCTGTTCCTGATTTAGCAACTGTACTTGCTAACGCACCGAAAACAGCTAAGGGTGCGATATACATAACAATATCTGTAAACTTAAACATCACCTCACTCAAAGACTCACAGAAATGAATCATTCGTTGTTTGTGGGTAATGTTGCTAACCATTGTTATTCCAATTGCGAAAATGATTGAAAAAATCACCACTTGGAGCACTTGATTTTCTGAAATTGATTTAGCTATATTTTCAGGAAAAATATCAACCAAATGATCTTTAGCTACATGGGTTTGTTC
Organism: Flavobacteriia bacterium; assembly: GCA_947458955.1. Lineage (GTDB taxonomy): Bacteria > Bacteroidota > Bacteroidia > Flavobacteriales_D > Crocinitomicaceae > CANHVK01. The sequence continues at coordinate 2,734 of CANGZT010000010.1, forward strand.
TAATAATTCTGCCGATTTTTCTTTATTGGCAACAGAAGCTTCTACTTTTACCCCTACCCCTGCTTTACTTAAATTAATAGATACTAATCCAACGAAAAGTGCAACTGTAGTTACTAATTCAAAATATAAAATACTTTTCAAACCGATTCTCCCCAATTGCTTAATATTACTATGTCCAGCTATACCAACAACAAGCGTTGCAAAAATGAGTGGGGCAACCAATGATTTAATTAAACGTAAAAATATTTTACCAAATCGTTCGGTTTCTATTGCAAAAGCAGGAAAATCAATACCAACCTCGACAGCCAACAACATACTTGAAAAAATCCATAAAGACAATTTCTTTCTTTTATATGTCACAAATATTAAACTAATTAAAACGATCCCTCTTAATATCATAAATACAAAAGGGTCTAAATTTGATAGTTGACCTTGTAGAAAGAATAAAAATCCTGTAAGACAGAACAAAGTGACATAACTAAAAATAGAAGTGATTGATTTCATTGTTTGTTTTTAAATCTTCAATTTTCAAAAATACGAAATAAAAACAAGCTAAAAGTAAAATCAAAAACCAACACAACAAATTAAAAATCAAATATATATTAAAAATCAATCATTAAACATTAAACATTTCTCTAATTCCTATTGTTGAATTAAAGATTATTACTAATATTGCTACACCAAAGTATCGTTTGGTATAATCCACTAATTTTTATTGTTATTACAACATTAATCACAGCAAATTATCTTTATGGATATTAAAGAACTTGAAAGCAAGAAACTTTCAGATTTAAGAGTTATTGCTCAAACTTTAGGAATTGAAAATGCAGAAACCTTAAAAAAATCTGAAATAATTAATCAATTAAATCAGATGAGTAGTCAAGCAGAAAATACAGATTCTTCGAATGAATCAGAAACTAAGCCTGTTAAGCGAGGAAGAAAAGCAATTAAACCTGAAACTGAAAGTTCACAAACGACATTGGAAATTTCAGAAGCTGTAAGCCAAGAAAATTCGGATAATCAAGTTCATAAAAGAGGTAGAAAAAAGCCAATTGAAGAAACTTCTATTGAACCTACAATAACTTCAACAGAGGAAAATAAAACAATTTCAGCTGAAATTCCATCAACTACAGAAGCTGAAAAACCACAAAGACGTCCACAACACCAGCATCAAAACCAAAATCAACGCAACGATCAAAATCGTCCATACAACCATAATAATAGAAACAATCAAGAAAACAGACCGCAACGTCCTCAACACCAACACAACAATCAAAACAATCCAAATCCAAACCAACAAGTTACTAAACCTGAAGAAAAGGAGGAAGAGATCAGATATGATTTGGCAGGAATTGTAAGTGCTGAAGGAGTATTAGAAGTAATTCAAGAAGGATTCGGTTTTTTACGTTCATCTGACTATAACTACTTACCATCTCCTGATGATGTGTATGTATCTCAAAGTCAAATCAAATTTTATGGTTTAAAAACAGGTGATACAGTTAAAGGAACTATTCGACCACCAAAAGAAGGAGAAAAATTCTTTCCATTAGTAAAAGTTGACTCAATCAATGGTAGACACCCTTCTTACATAAGAGACCGTGTACCTTTTCAATACTTGACCCCTCTATTTCCGAATGAAAAATTCAAATTGACTGGACACAAAGATGAATCTATGTCAACAAGAATTATGGATCTTTTTGCTCCAATAGGTAAAGGTCAACGTGGTATGATCGTGGCGCAACCTAAAACAGGTAAAACGATGTTGTTAAAGGATGTTGCTAATGCAATCGCTGCAAACCATCCTGAAGTATACTTGATTGTTCTACTAATTGACGAAAGACCAGAAGAGGTTACTGATATGGCAAGAAGCGTAAAAGCAGAAGTTGTTGCCTCTACTTTTGACGAACCAGCAGAAAGACATGTAAAAGTGGCAAATATTGTCCTTGAAAAGGCAAAAAGAATGGTTGAATGTGGTCATGATGTTTGTATTTTACTTGACTCTATAACTCGTTTAGCTCGTGCTTACAACACGGTATCTCCTGCTTCTGGTAAGGTATTGTCAGGAGGTGTAGATGCGAATGCACTACATAAACCAAAACGTTTTTTTGGAGCTGCTCGTAAAATTGAAAATGGAGGTTCACTTTCTATCATTGCTACAGCTTTAACAGAAACTGGTTCTAAAATGGACGAGGTTATCTTTGAAGAATTCAAAGGTACTGGTAACATGGAATTACAATTGGATCGTAAGATTGCTAATAGACGAATCTTCCCAGCAATTGATATTACTGCTTCAAGTACAAGACGAGATGACTTACTTGTTAAAAAAGAAGTATTACAGCGCGTATATTTATTAAGAAGACACATTGCAGATATGAATCCTGTAGAAGCAATGGAATTCTTAAAATCTCAAATGGACAATACGCTATCTAATGAAGAGTTTTTAGCATCAATGAACCGATAATAAATTCAAATGAAAAATTCAGTATTAATTGGCGTGTTTTTTGCCTTTGTTTGGGGAGCAATCAAATTTCTTTTCCATACAGATTTAAATAAAGCAATAAATCCTTTTGTTTTACTGAATATATTTTTCTTACTAACAGCCATCGCATTAGGCTTGTTTTTAATTAAGAAAAAAGAAGGTTATTTATCAGGGAATATAATTTCTGATTTTAAAAAAGCGATGGGTATAGGTCTTCCTTATACCCTAATCGTTTCTGGTTTTATTTATTATTATTATGCTACATTCAATCCCATGTATGTAGAAAATAAAATACAACAAACCAATAAATTAATTGACGCATCAATTGACAATCCTAAAAAACTGGTAGAGTTAAAAAAACAAAAGCCAGAGTTTGAAGTAATGTCTAAGGAACAATTACGAAAGGAACTTAAGAAAGGTCCTGCAAACATGTATTCAGCAAAAGCTACTGGACTATTAAGTTTATTATCAATGATGTTATTGACTACATTTTATAGCTTATTAATATCGTTGATTTATAGAAAAATACTTTTTAAACGATTGACAGATTAATGATCGCCAGCAAATAAAAACTTATTTGGACTTACTAATTGAGTTTTTACAGCATACATTACAATTCCAGCCGTATTTTTAACACCTAATTTAGCCATGATATTTTTTCGATGGGTATTTATGGTGTGATTACTCAAAAATAATAATTCAGCAATTTGAGCATTGGTTTGTCCTTCTGCAATCAATTTAATTATTTCACATTCACGCTCTGAAAGTAAAACAGGTTCACATGAAAAAGATTCAAAATCAATATCATCTACATTGATTTGTGCACGCTGAATGGTTTCTAAAATTTGACCACAGAAAAATTTATTACCTTGTTCGGTTTCTTTAATTGCATTCAAAATCTCAGAAATATCACAATCCTTTTTCACATAACTTTTAACACCACTTCTCAATGCATCAACTAAAGTTTGAGCACTCTGTTCAGGTGTAATAGCTACAAATTTTACGTTTGGATATTGATTCAAAACTTTAGGTACAATATTAATATCAAAACCAGGAGAGGTATAATCAATTAATATCACATCTGTACCAAAAGACTTTAATAGCTCTATTAATTCAAGGTTATCCTTAGCCTCACCAACAATTTCTACATTCTTGTGAGAGTTGAAAATTGCTCTCAACCCTACTCTAATTAATTCGTTACTATCAGCTAGAATTAGTCTCATTATTTAGAATGAATTTAATTAAGACAAATATACTAAACAGAAAGTATATAAAATATGATTTCATAAAAAAAGCGCATCCAAAATGAATGCGCTTTAATATTTTATTGATATACACTATCTTGTAAACAACATTTCTCTAAATTTAGGCATAGGCCACAATTCATCATCAACTAATAATTCCAATTTATCAGCATGGTAACGAATATCATCAAAATGAACTTTAACGTTATCGCAATAAGCAATCGCTTTATCCTCAGCATGCTCAATTGAATTTGCTTTTTTACGAGCATCCAACATTTTATCAGCATGAGCCTTCATACTATTTAAATGTTCTGAAATTTTAGTAATCAATTCTAGTTGAGTTTTTGCTGCTTCTTTTCCAACATTCTCACCCAATACATTAACTAAACCTTGAACGTTTTGAATTAACTTATTTTGATATTCTATAGCAGCAGGAATAATTTGACTTTGAACCATATCTCCAATAATACGTGCTTCAATTTGAATTTTTAAAATATAGTTCTCAAATTCAATTTCTTGACGTGCTTCAAGTTCTCTAGGTGTTAAGACATTTAACTCATTAAACATCTCTTTCACTTTCTCATTCGCCCAAGCTTTTAATGCGCGTGGAGTATCTTTTAAATTAGCCAATCCTCTTTTTTCAGCCTCAACTACCCACTCATCTCCATATCCATTTCCTTCAAAACGAATCTTTTTAGAATCTTGAATTAAATGCTGAAGTTCCTTTAAAATTGCTTCATCTTTTGACTCCCCATTTTCAATTCGAGTATCTACACTTACCTTGAATGCTTTCAATTGATTTGCCATAATAGTATTTAACACTATCATAGCAGAAGCACAGTTTGCAGAAGAACCTACCGCTCTAAATTCAAACTTATTTCCAGTGAAGGCAAAAGGTGATGTTCTATTTCTATCGGTATTATCCAACATGATTTGTGGAATTTTTCCGATATTTAATTTTAATTCCGTTTTATCTTCAGCAGACATTTTACCTTCTTTTACATTGTGCTCAATTTCATCTAACAATGCTGATAATTGAGTTCCAATAAAAGTTGAAATAATTGCTGGTGGCGCTTCGTTTGCTCCTAATCTATGATCATTCCCCGCTGAAGCGATACAAGCCCTTAAAATATCTGCATTATCATGAATTGCTTTAATTGTGTTAACAAAGAAAGTTAAGAATTGTAAGTTTGATTTAGGATTTTTACCAGGAGCTAATAAGTTAATTCCTGTATTTGTACTTAAAGACCAGTTGTTATGTTTACCAGAACCATTTACACCTGCAAATGGTTTCTCGTGGAATAGTACTCTAAAGTCATGTTTACGGGCAATTTTTTCCATCAAATCCATCAACAACAAGTTGTGATCGTTGGCTAAATTACATTCTTCAAAAATTGGTGCACATTCAAATTGGTTTGGAGCAACTTCGTTATGACGTGTAGTTACAGGAATACCTAAAGCAATTGACTCATTCTCAAATTCACGCATGAATGCTGTAACTCTTTCAGGAATAGAACCAAAATAATGATCTTCTAATTGTTGTCCTTTTGCAGAATCGTGCCCAAACAATGCTCTACCTGTCATCATTAAATCAGGACGTGCATTGAATAAAGCTTGATCAATTAAAAAATATTCTTGTTCCCAGCCTAATGTTGCATTAACTTTTGTAACATTTTTATCAAAATATTGACATACTGCTACTGCTGACTCATCAACTGCATGCAATGCTTTAAGTAAAGGCATTTTATAATCCAAAGATTCACCTGTATAAGAGATAAAAATAGTTGGAATACATAATGTTTTACCAATAACAAAAGCTGGGGAAGAAGGATCCCAAGCTGTATATCCTCTTGCTTCAAACGTATTTCTAATTCCTCCATTTGGAAATGAAGAAGCATCAGGTTCTTGTTGTACTAAAAGATCTCCATCAAAACGTTCAAGCGCTCTTCCTGGACCTACAGGTTTGAAAAACGCATCGTGTTTTTCAGCAGTTGTACCTGTCAAAGGTTGAAACCAGTGTGTATAATGTGTTGCTCCTTTCGTAATTGCCCAATCTTTCATTGCAGAAGCAACCTGATCAGCCATTTTACGATCTAAACGAGTTCCATTTTGGATCGCTTCCATCATTGATTTGTAAGCTTCACTTGGTAAATATTCACGCATAGCTTCTGCATGAAATACATTTTTACCAAATTGCTCTGAGATTTTCCCATCAAAATCAATGTGCTTAGGTGTTCTTTTCAACACATCTTGATACGCTTGAATTCTTTTAGTAGCCATAAAATATTTTTTTTCGAGACAAATTTAAAAAAAATAAGGGGGGTACATCAAAAAAAATAGGTTTTTTTTGATGTACCCCCCCTCAATAAACATACAACTTACAGAAATATTACATTTTTTTCTTTATCATGTACATTTTACTTTCACAACCTTCAATTAATCTTTTAATATTTTTCTTATGAGTAATCACTACTGCGACACCAATTACAATTGCAAAAACATTCAAAGGAATCGATTTTTCTTTGAATACAATAATTATTAATAAAGGAAAACTTATAGCAGTAACAATTGCTCCGAGAGAAACAAAATGAAAAATAAGAAATACAATCAAAAAAATGACTAAACAAATTAAAGCAGCTGGAGGATGTAAAGCGAAAATCACACCTAGTGATGTTGCAACTCCTTTACCTCCTTTAAAACCAGCAAACAAAGGAAAAACATGACCAAGTATAACAGTGATAGCAGAAACAATTTTAATATTAACCAAATCGTTATGTTCTAAACTAGAATCAAGTAACAATTGAGGTAATAATACTGCTGCTAATCCTTTTAATACATCAACAATTAGAACTAAAATTCCAGGCTTTTTACCTAAAACTCTAAACGTATTTGTTGCACCTGCATTTTTACTACCATGTTCTCTGACATCAAGACCATAAAAGCGCTTTCCTACCCAAATTGCTGTTGGAATAGAACCTAACAAATATGCAACACAACCAAAAACAAGAAAGTTTACCATAGTTATTACAATTAATTATTACTAAACAATCTTAAGAACTTACTTATAAACACACGATTATCGGTAAACTCGTAGACGAAATTTTTATATTTTCTTTTATCAGCTTTGAGGGTACTAATCTTATTTGCAAAATCCTCATCCTCTGAAAAAATCTTCATATTACCATCCTTTTTCACCATTTCATATTCAAAATAATAATCTTTAGAGACAGCAGCATTTAAATACATACAAAATCTATCACCGTTTACATTTTCAGAGTAAGCTTGAGAAAAAGACAATTTGATAGGAAAAGCTTTATTAACAGGTTTACCATAAACTGAAACTAGTCCAGCATCATCTCCATAAGAAATTAAGCCTCTGTCTTGATTCTTTTTTGATTCAAACGAAGTTAATTTAACCCCAGTAAGTACAATCGAATTATCTAATTCGGATGGTATTTTTTTCAATTCACCTTTTTCTTGGTATGCTTCCTTAGCCTTCTGACCTGATTTAGGATCAGACCAAGATGCCATAGCATCAAAAAGCAAGGTAGAATTTATATCAATAACAGTTGAACTTTCATCTAATGTAATTTTCTCAACAGCAATATCCATAACAGACTTATCTATAGGCATATCATAACGTAAAGATAAATCCATGGTAGTTTTAGAAGATTCCTGATTATATTTTACTATTCCGTAAGCTTGCACAGCTATATCACCATAGTTCATTCCTAAATTTACCTTACCAATACCAGTTAGAGAACAGGCTTTTGTATTTAGGGCAACAAAATTTCCAGGAACTGTAAAATCAGTCAACTTTTCTTTTGAAGCAATTTGAAACTGAGAACTATCTTTATTAAATTGTAATAAACCACTCGCAGAAATCACTACTGGATCATTTACACTAATCATTGGAGATAAGAACGTAGGATACATTTTCAAGCTATCTTGGCTAGGAGAATCTCTCCATAGGATTCCTGCTGAAATAATTTTATTATCGACCGTTTTCATACTTTCACCCACAGGAATTTGTATGTTTTTAGGATCTAGCTCAGATTGAAATGCCAACCAACTTTTAGAAAACTTATCACAATTGTGTTTAATTCGCGTAGAACCTTTGAATGCAAGTAATGGATTTGCAGCATTTATCTTGACACTTCCATAGAATTCAAATTGAGGACTCAATTTAAAAGTATCAACTTCATTAATTGTACCGAATGCAACTGTTTCAAATACAGAATCAACACCTACACTTTCCATTTTTATCAATCTCAAGTTCTTATCTACGTCATAATAAGGATATTCACCTCTTGCAGAAAAACTATTTCTCGAACTAATAATGGTACTCGAATTTAAAAATGTATGAAAACGAGTAGTTCGATTAGCAATTATTTTAGACTTCTCTAAAGGGTTCATTTTCGCTCGTTTAAGAATAACTACTTTTCCACTATCAGGATATATACGTGCATCTGCAACATCTATATACTTCGCATCTAAACAATTAAGTATGTTGTTTTTCAAATCAAAAATTGCCTTAGACGTTCTGAATTGTAAAGAATCTTGTCTTGCATTTGTAGAAAACATATTTGAGATAAGATTTTCATCTGCAGAGGCAACTAAGTTTCCATCATTAGTTCTAAGATCAATTTCATCTTTATCCATAAACCAATCGAATTTATCCATCGTACAATCATACTGATTTACAGGAAAACTAACGATTGTTTTACCTGCATTTGATACAAAGTTTCCAATTCTTTCCTTGAATGATATATGAGATTTAATGTTTTCTGTAGTTAAGGAATATTTTTCCTCTCGATCGTTATCTATTCCTGATTTATTTAATATGTTGAAAAAAGAAGTATCCGCATTCATATCCCAACGTGAAAAATTAAATAATCTTGACCCCATACTTGCAACAGCAAAATTCATTGTACCGCTACCTGTCATTCCACTAGGCGCAACAACTGCAATTCCATCTAATTTGGCTTCATCATTAAAAAATGAAAGTGGAATATCAGTAGAATATGCCTTTAATTTGTTTCCCTTTGGTAAGTAACATATGTAAGCCTTCTGAGATTTAACATCAGGATATTGAATACCAGTTTCTATCGGTTTATTTTCAAACACAGCATAACCTACTGTTGAATCGGGTAAAAAAGTCAGTGACTTTGAGATAGAAGTTGATTTGATAAAATCGATTTTACCAGAACCTTGAAGTCCATTGTTAGATAATACTATTTTATTTTCGTATTTAGCACCCGTTCCATAAAAATCATATCCACCCTGAGGCGCATCTTGAACGAAGCCAAATGAATAATCTGGCATAATTTTTAAGTCTTGCTTAATGATTGGAAAAATCCCAGCTGAATTAAGCTCTCCTTTAAGTTTAAACGCTTTCTCCTTAAAATTATCAAGGGAATCCAGCAAAAATGGATAAACCTCAAAATAAAATCTTGCACTATCATATGCGCCTTTGAAAAGCGATTTTTGAGCATAATACACTTTAACTTTATTATTGACATTAATTTTTGGAAAGTCGGTAATCGATTTGTTTTTTCCAGATCTATTTGTTGGATCATCTACAAATAAATCACCTTCAATACCCGAAACAGCACTGGTCATTGCAATTGATTTATTACCATCTTCTTGTTTAAGGGGTGAAACTTTAAACAAACTAGATCCAGTTTTGGTTAATTTCACTTTGTTATCTTGATAGATATACTGAGCATCCAAAGCCTCTACTTCCATTTTACCGGCATTCAACCAACCTGAAAACTTAAAATTTCGATCATTAGATATACTAACCTTTGCTTTCTTAGGAAAAACGACCATTTTCTGAATTTCAGAAAGAGAAACCATATCAACGGCTTCTAAATTTAAATCCAAATTAGATAGACTCATCACCCCAAAATTTGGCATTGTTCTTCGTTCTTCAGCTTGAGCCTTGTATAAATTATCAATTCTTGCAAGGTTATCGTCTTGTTGTATTTCCTCTTCCGATTTACCCTCTATCTTTTTCGGACGCATGTCAGATACGAAAATCAAATTATCATAATCTATTTGATCTGCTCTAGCTTGAACGAAATTAAAAAGTTTTTGATTTACAATAATCACCTTAGATTCAGGGTCATAGTTTATAAAACCTAATGAGTTTAACTCCAACATCATTTGTTTTGCCTGTTCAATCGTTTTATTCAAAGAAGAAGCTAATTTCCCCTCATTCAAAATCGTTTCTCCTGTCTCTTTACAATAATTTGATATCGCTACGAGTGGGTGAATTTTCTCCATAGAGTTTAAACGCTCATAAAGCTTTCCATCAAACATATTTTTTGATTCAAACTTAGCTATACGTTGCTCTTGACTAATTCCAAAATCATAAGTGAAAGCCAACTCTTCCGAACCTTTCTTCCAAACAATTTTAGGAACATACATATCTAAACTATGATAAGAACTAGAAAAGGGAGCTGCTGATGTACCTACTTTACCTCTTGCAAACTCTAATGAATTATGTTCTATGTTGTAGTTAATATCAAGTCCTGGATGAGAGATAGAATCTTTTTGTCCAACATAAATAGCTAAATTGGAAGAAGGAGCGATAATTTTTTTGGGATCTATCGATACACTCAAACTACTTAATCTTACGAATTTCTTCCCTTCTTTGAAAATAATCACTTTTGCTGGATCCTTCACAGTACCTACCCCAATAAAACTAGCTCCTTGCAAAGAGAAACCACCCTCATAATCAACACCTTCTTTGATATTCTTAATTGATAAGCGTTTATCAAATGATACAAAATAAGGGAACGTTTTATCAATCTCTCTCGTGATTACAAAAGCTCGATCTGTTAATTTGCCATAAATTGGTTTTGAGAAATATGGGGTAACTAACAATACAGTATCACAACTAAGGTTAGTGGATTTCATAGGGATATCATAGCCGTACAAGGTAGCATAAGAAACATCTCGTTTTAAACCAACTTTCTCCCAAAAAATTTGACCTCCTCTACCAATGTATTTTTTCAAAAAAGGATCATAGGTACCTTTTGAGCCTTCTACAACAATACTATCGTGAAATGGTTTTTCCTTTTTTGTAGACTCTAAAGTGTTTTTTACTAAACAAATTAATTTACCTCCTTCAAATTTAATAATCGGTTTATCAGTTACATCAAAAGCAAAATTCCCTCCTTTATAAAACCAAGCATGATTTGGTGTTTCTGCAATTACTTCTTTTGAAAAGAAATCTGCTGATAACTCAATAAAATCTTTAAATCTATTGATGTTCTTAGAATTAAGTAATTGCTCTACAGAACCATGCCATGCTTTATAACTCGCATTTGACTGATTTTTAACTACAATCGAATACATAGAATATACATAATTGTATATTTCTGGGTAGGGAGATAATTTTTTAGTTTCCATTAAATTACATGTCTCTATCATTTTAGAAAACTGATCATCAGGAAATTCTTTTGTTTCAATTAAAAGTGGAAAAAGTTCTTTTTTAACAAAATCTCTTGGTTCTGAAGTTTTGATATCACTTAATTGATTCATCAACTCTTTGACAAATTTTTCTCTGTTTTGAGAATAATTTTGACCAAAAAGGAAAAAATTTGAAAGGAATAAAAATGAAATTATCAGCCAATTTTTCATAATATGTGTGTTATATTTTAACAAGTATAAGTGCTGCCCAGGTTTCTTTTTCAATTTTTGAATCAAAAATTAGACCATATTGTTTTGCATAATTTATTAATTCCTCAGAATCAGTATCAAAAAAACCGCTTAATACTAATTTAGAGTTTGATTCTAAAGCTTTTGCATATTGTTCCATATGACTTTTTAGGATATTTTTATTGATATTAGCTAAAATCAAATCAAATTTATATCCATCAATCAAATCAATATCTCCACATAATGCTTTGATATTTTCACAATTATTCCTTTGCGCATTTTCAATCGTGTTATCAACCGACCAAGGCTCAATATCAATTGCTAATACGTCTTTAGCGCCAAGTTTTTCAGCTAAAATTGCAAGAACACCAGTACCTGTCCCCATATCTAGTACCCTACTAGGTATGTTATTCATTTCTAAAAGAATTTTGGACATCATCCACGTAGTTTGGTGATGACCTGTACCAAAAGACATTTGTGGTTGTATAATTATTGGTAAACCAAGAGCTAGAGAATGATCGTGAAATGGAGCAAGAATAGTAAGTTTATCTTCTACAAAAACAGGATGAAAATCAGATTCCCAAACAGCATTCCAATTTTGAAAAGGGATTTTTTCAATTGTTTTTTCTGTTTTTATTTGTTGACTTATTTCTAATAATATACCTTCATTTAATCTATTTTCATCAAACTTATTTTCATCGATGTATGCTTCTACACCAGATTCAAACTCGACAAAACTATCAAACCCTAATTCAGACAATGCTGCAATAGCAACTTCATTCCAAGGTTCAACCTCTGAAAAAATATAGGTGACTTTAATTCTATCCATCTAAAATGAGGTTGAAATAGCATAAAAATCTTCCGCTTTTAATGAAGCGCCTCCAATCAAACCACCATCTACATTTGGACATGCAAACAATTCTTTTGCATTAGAAGGATTACAACTACCTCCGTAAAGTATCGAAATAGAATCTCCAACCTCTTGATTATATGTTTCAATGATACTTTTTCGTATACAAGCATGCATTTCCTCTGCTTGTTGAGATGATGCTGTTCTTCCTGTTCCAATTGCCCAGATAGGTTCATAAGCTATCGTGACATTTTTAAGTTGTTCAGCAGATAGATGAAATAAACTTTCTTCTAATTGATTGATAACAAAAAGTTCATGTTTATTTTGATCTCTAATTTCTAAAGGTTCTCCACAACAAAAAATCACATGAATATCATTAGCTAAAGCTGAATCTACTTTTTCCTTTAAAAACGTGTTACTTTCATTAAAATACATTCGTCTTTCAGAATGACCCACTAAGACGTACTTAACACCTAAATCTTTTAATTGTGAAATAGAAACTTCTCCAGTATAAGCTCCAAAATCTTTAGGGTAAAAGTTTTGAGCGCCAATAGCTAAATTTGAAGTAGAGTTTAATAATTCAGAAATATATAAATAGGGTGGAAATACTATACGTATCACCTCTGATGAAACTTCCTGTGAAACTAATTTATTTACTAATTCATTTGCTTCATGTTGTAACAAATTCATTTTCCAATTACCAGCAACTATTTTTTTTCTCATAAAATTCAATTAGTTTAATATATGTTTTTTTATCCAATCGAGATTCGGAATCAATTTGTTTGGGAATTTACCTTTAACAATCCCATGTTTAACAATCATTAAAGAAGGATTAGAACGTGAAATAGCTTTTAATTCAGTTGCATCATTAGTAAACGCCGGAAGTTTTAAACCATTCGTTTTTAACCATTCTTTAATATAAGGTCTTTGTTCATTCGTTACCAATACAAATGGAATCTTACGATTTTTTAATACTTTTTCGATTTTTCTAATATTAGGAATATCATCAATTTTTGCCTTTTTTAATTCTTTAGAAAATAGAATAAAAATCAACGGCGCTTTTAAAATATACTCTCTAATAGAAATTTCAGATATTGGTTCTTCCTCCACCATAATATCTTTTTCAAATCTATAGAATGAGGTGTCATTATAACTTTCAAGATATTCTTTTTCAGAAACTTGAATTCTTGTATCATTCTCAACATCATATAATTGAACTCCTTTAACTTTTTTTGGAGTTAATAATTTCTGAATATATGTCATTTGTTTTTCGTTCTTACCAATATCTGTAAGTGAAACAATAGGATTGAATTGCGACGATATAGATGGAAGACGAGTTGGGATTATCTCTTTTGAAACCATAGTGTCATATTTCCAAATTTTAGTTTTTTCCCAAATTTTAGAATTCACATACTCTTGACTAGACCCCTCATATTCAACAAGCTCTCCTGTTTTTAAATTCTTATAAACTAACATGTTTAAATATTTACCTTCAACTCCATCATTCATTTTTTCTTTCAAATTAGAACCTTCAGCATAAGGACGATAATCCTTCACTGGTTCGTATCTTAAAACAAAACTTGTAAATAATAAACAAATAAAGATAACAGCCAACGAACTACCCCAATAATTGCCAAAATACTTTCCTCCAGCTCTTTTAACCCACAAAGCAACTAAAATTGAAAAAACCGCAAAAGTTATTGGGAAATACCAACCGAAAACAAATGAAAAGAAAGTCACAACCAGTAGAGAAATTGGTATAACATAAAGATTTTGGCGAGTAGTATTCGGAGTGATGTTCTTGCTAGCAATAAAAATCCATATTACAAAATACAATAAAATATAATCTTTCCATAATGATTCTGAAGGAGTTAATGATCTACCAACCGATCCTTTCATGGCATCTCCAAAACAACCACAATCAGTTACACACTGAGGTTGTTTCATTTCATCTATAACAATCTCATTTTCAGTTACTGAAACTACTTTAATTTCTTTATTTGTTTTTGCTGCAGTAATTTTCTCTTGAGCCACCGGATCTGAGCTTAAATAAGTATCTCTATCTAGAAATTTTTTATTTGAATCACAATTTGCAGTATGCCAAGTAAGAAAAGTGAAGAAGATCATCGTTAAAAGCAACATCCAAGAAGTGAATCGAATCTTACCTCCAATAATTACTAATACACCGAGAACAATTTCCACAATACAAATCAAAACACTAAAAAACAATGCAGAATCAATCAGAAACTCAAGTGAAAACCCAGGCAATCCAAACCACTCTTTGATACGAAATGCTAATGCTCCATCTTCAAAATATTCTTCTAGTTTATAGCTAAACCCCATAGGGTCGTTAGCTTTAATTAAACCTGAAACAATAAATAAACCACCAACAAGAATCCTTGAGACAAATGCCATAAATTCTTTACCTTTTAAGAAAAAAAGACCTATTGAAGTTAAAATGATTAATAGAACTCCGATTAATACAAAAACCCCTTGTTCCTCTTCAAAATTCTTATGAAATCCAATAGTCGTAAGAGTAACACCTAAAAAATTCACTAAAATCAATAGCGAATTAATAACTAAAGACTGACCATACCATTCAAACGCTTTTTTCATGAATCTTTCGAATTAAGAATTTTAAATAAAAAAATATTAATAACTAAGATGAATTAGAGAAAAAACAGCATAATTCAACATATCATAATAATTAGCATCAACTCCTTCGCTAATTATCGTTTTACCGTGATTATCTTCAATTTGTTTTACACGTAAAATTTTCATTAAAATCAAATCAGTGAGAGAACTCACTCTCATATCTCTCCATGCCTCACCATAATCATGGTTTTTCTTTTTCATCAATTCAAAAGCCTCATGGGCATATTTATCATACAACCTACATGCCTCTTCTTCCGATAGCTCTAAATTGTCAGCATTATATTCCAATTGAATCAGAGCCATGATACAATAATTCACAATTGCCTGAAATTCACCTGAAATACTTTCTCCAACCAAATTACTTCCAGTCTCCTGTATCGTTCTGATTCTTTGAGCTTTAATAAAAATTTGATCTGTTAAAGAACTCGGTCTTAAAATGCGCCAAGCAGTACCATAATCTTTCGTTTTCTTTGTAAAAATTTCTCTACAACTCGAGATAACTTTGGTATATTGTTCGGAAGTTTGCATTTATAATTAAATTTAAGAGTTGAAATTAATAAATTCCTATGAAAAAACACCTTAAAATAGGCAAAAAGTTATTAGACTTAAGTACTCCTAAAATTATGGGAATCATTAACACAACACCTGATTCTTTCTACGAAAACAGTCGTACTAGCACTTTAGATACAATTCTATTACAAACTGAAAAACATTTAAATGAAGGTGCTGATTTTATCGATATTGGCGGTTATTCAACTCGTCCTGGAGCAGAAGATATTAGCATAGAAGATGAAATTCAACGCATAGCAGAACCTATTCGATTGATTAAATCTACTTTTCCAAATTGCATCATTAGCTGTGACACTTTTCGTTCAAAAGTTGCACAAATTGCTATCGACAATGGTGCTGATATTATCAACGATATAAGTGGAGGAGAATTAGATAGTGAAATGTATAAGATTATCGCTAAAAATAAAACTCCATATATTTTGATGCATTCCAAAGGAACACCTCAGAATATGCAAAATCAAACTGATTACAAAAGTATATTTAAAGAAATGATCAATTATTTCTCATCTAAAATAGAACTTCTGTACGAATTAGGACTAACTGAACTAATTATTGATCCTGGTTTTGGCTTTGCGAAAACCTTGGAACAGAACTACGAAATACTGAATAGATTAGAAGACTTTTATTTTTTAAAACACCCGATTTTAGTTGGTATTTCTAGAAAATCAATGATTTATAAAAAATTAAATAATTCCCCGAATCAAGCTTTAAATGGAACAACCATTTTGAATACAGTTGCAATTACTAAAGGGGCTAATATTTTGAGAGTGCATGATGTAAAAGAAGCCAAAGAAATTATTCAATTACTTTTTTAAAAATCACCTCCTCCCCCATTATTATCATTGGAAACTTTACCTTTTTTAGTTACTTCCATTTTACCAAACTTGTAAGCTAAATTGACATAAAAACGTCTTGTAGTTTGCTTAAAAACAGATTCTTGCTGAATATTATATTGATCTAGTTTGATTCTAAACTCTTGAGTATTGAATACATCAGAAACCTTAAATCCAACAGACCATTTTCCTTCTTTAAATGATTTATCTCCCGAAAAATCAACAGAGGCTCTAGGCTGAACTGTTCCTTGAGGTGTCACGATTGGCGCATTATATTTAGCATTTACTTGTACTGTAGCAGTTCGTTTCCAAAATTCGTATGAACCTATATATTTAGTACTCCAATTAAATCCAACTGTATTCGTTAATTGAATGATATCATCAAAATATTTAATCTGATTACCATTAAATGAAATGGTATTTTTCCAACCTGGAACAGGTCTAAAAGTAATTACTAACTCACTGCCTAAACTTTCTGACTTATCAATATTCACATAAGTAACTGCAGCAAATCCATTTGGATAAAACTGTCTATATCTTTGTAGCACATTGGAAGTTAGTTTATAAAAAACATTGGCTGATATTTGAATTTTCTTTTTATTTAATCCAACTCCAATTTCAAAAGAATGAATAAACTCGGGATTTACAGCTGGATTACCCATTCTTAAATTATACGGATCAGCATAACTCGTAAATGGATTTAAGGTCTCACTAGTTGGTCTATTAATTCTTCTTGAATAGTTTGCATTTAAATCTACATTTTCCTTGATTTTATAAGTCAAAAATGCAGACGGATATAAATTAAAGTAATTTTTAGGATATTCTAGATTTTTAGATATTAAATAAGGAGTTTGGTTTGATTCCTCCACTCTCAAACCCAATTGATATTTAAACTTCGATAATTGTTGAGCAAAATTGGCATAAGTTGACAATATTTGCTCCTTATATTTATATGTAAATGTAGAGAGTGTGTCTCCTAAATATTCTACTTGGGTTGTATCAAATGTTTCTGAATAAGAATGAATATTGTTTACTCTATAAATAGATTTTAAACCTGCTTCTAATTTGATGTTTTTTGGAAATACGCGAACCAAATCAACCATAGCAGTATTTACATTTCCACTTTCATTGTTCGATAAGCGTTGTAATAAATTTTTACGATTCAAAAAAATACTTGATTGGTTATACTCTCCACCTGTAGTATCTAAACTCATGGATTGAGTAATATCAAAATTAAGTGACCCTTTATCTTCTTTAAAATCCCATCTGTAGTTTAAATTTAAATCCATACTTTTTTGTTTAGAGGGATCATAAGAATCTCTATACCAGCTATACAAAATGTTCCCATTACTATCTAGTTGATTATTTTTTAAAAAACCAGCTCGATTTCGTTCTCCTAAATTCCCTGTCACAGAAACCCCAAGTGTATTCCTATCTTTTAAATAAAAATCAGAACCTATTTTAATGGTATGAGTCACATTAAAATCTGTTCCTAGCCGATCTTGTTTCAGTCGAAATAGTGAATCTCCAAAATATCGATTCAATAACCCAAAGTTATTTCTTTCACCCTCATAGTGTTTGTACGAATAAGTTCCATATGCATTCAATTTAGCAGTACGGTAACTAAATGAACTTGAACCATTGAATAGATTCCCTGTCGCTCCACTTAAATTAACATTTCCATTAACTCCTCTTAACTTATTTTTTTTAAGCACAATATTGATTATTCCTGTAGTTCCGTCGGGATCATATTTTGCTGAGGGATTTGTAACTATTTCAACTCGTTCTACCATATTTGCCGGTATACCAGACAAAAAACCACCTCCGTCTCTCGTTAATGTGCTCGGTCTTCCATCGATCAATACGGTTACATTTCCATTACCTCGCATGGATAATTTTCCATCCTGATCCACTTCAACTGAGGGAACATTTGACAATGCATCAACCACTGAACCACCTCTTGCCGAAATATCATCAGCAATATTGTATACTTTTTTATCAAATGAAGTTTCTAACATTTTTTTATTCGATGTGATGACAATCTCTTTTAATTCTTTTACTTTACTTACAAGACGAATTACACCTAATGAACGGTCTGTTTTATCCAAAGTGAAACTTATGTCTTTTATAACCTGAAATTGATAATTACTTGCAAATACTTTTACAAAGTATCTTCCAACAGCTATCTGATCTAAAATAAAATCTCCCAAATTATCCGTGTAGATTGCACCAGCGACACTAGAATCTTTTTCATTATAAATTTTGACAGAAGCATATTCGATAGGTAATTTTGTTATACTGTCGATTACTTTTCCTGACAAAACTCCGATTTTAGCAGAAGAAGGCTTAAGATTTGATTGAGTTAAAACAGATTTTACTAGTAAAAAAAATATAAAAAACGCAACAACTTTAGTTGTGATAAATCTCGCCATTTGAATAAAATAAATATGATTTATTAAACAATTCTATCAAAACGTTATTCCCATAAATGGAAAATTTACTATCTGTTTGATTGGTTAATACTGTATTTTTTCCATTTTGGAAAATCGAAACTCCACCTAAAATATTTCGATACACAAAAATGCCGTTTTTCAATTGAAATTCATTCGGCGTAAAATTTAAAATTTGAGTTTTAACATTATTTACCATTGTAAAAAGCAAATTATTTTCATTCCATACGAATACCTCATCCAACACTTCCCACATACCTGAATTGAAATCACTGACATTTACTTTATTCCCCTTTTCAAATTTCCATAGATTTCCAATTTGATCTTCATAAATCACAAACCCTCTACCAGATTTGTATTTTTTCATAAATGCATTTTCAACATCATAAAAATCCCCATGCTCAAAAACGGTAAAATTTTTATTCACTGTATTGTTAAAACTTATCACATCAGTACCTGCATTCATTTCCATCTGGTATGCATTACCTCCAATTTCAACTATTTTTCCTCTCCAAAACACTTTATAAATATCCCCATTATCTTTAAAACCGATAATGTTTTCACCAATTGCTTCTGGCATAGTCATCTCTCCTGTTTGTTGCATCAACTGAAAAACTTCATTTTTGTACCAAACATTAATTGTTTTAAACCTTATATCTTGAAAAACAATTAAACTATCTTTTACCACAAAATCACCCGTATTTGCACACAAAGTTTTTTTTACACCATTCTCATAACCGTATAAAAAACTTCCTATTTGCCATGCAACTATGTTATCTGAATTTTTATATTTTACTTGTTGTACGGTAATTTGTTCTACATTTTCTCCATTAAACACTTTAAAGTTTTCTCGATTATCAACATAGGCTAATACATTATCACCCGCAGAATAATTGGTGATTCGTTGAAATTCTAAAGTTCTAATGTTTCCCTTATAAAAAGTATTTAAATAACCAGAAAAATCAATAAAAGGTGCAACCTGTGCTGTGATTCTAGTAAAAAGAAATAATGAAAAAAAAATAAATAACCTTGAAATCAAATCCATAACAATCAAAAAAAAACGTCCTTACCAAAAGATAAGGACGTTCTAATATACCAATAATATTTATTACGTCAACATCGTAACAGGATTCTCTAAATATCCCTTAAGGGTTTGTAAAAATGATGCACCTGATGCTCCATCCACTACCCTATGATCACAAGAAAGTGTTAATTTCATAACATTTCCTGGAACAACTTGTCCATTCTTTACTACAGGAACTTGAGAAATACCTCCTACAGCTAAAATACAACTATCAGGTGGGTTTACTATAGCAGTAAAAGAATCTATTCCAAACATACCTAAATTTGAAATCGTAAATGTATTACCTTCCCAATCTGCAGGTTGTAATTTTTTATCTTTAGCTTTTTGAGCAAACTCTCTTACTTCGTTACCAATTTGAGTAAATCCTTTAGAAT
This sequence comes from Flavobacteriia bacterium, assembly GCA_947458955.1. Classification (GTDB taxonomy): domain Bacteria; phylum Bacteroidota; class Bacteroidia; order Flavobacteriales_D; family Crocinitomicaceae; genus CANHVK01. The sequence goes on from CANGZT010000010.1 coordinate 22,941, forward strand.
CAGCAAATCGAACTACAGGAACAAGTAAACCTTCATCTACTGCCACTGCTACTCCGATATGAATGTGACTGTTACGTCTAATTACATCACCTAACCAAGAAGAATTAATTGTTGGGTGTTTTCTCAAAGACATAGCAACTGCTTTAATCACCATATCATTGAATGATACTTTAACCCCATCTTGTGTATTTAAAACTTTTCTAGCAGCTATTGCATTATCCATATCAACATCAATAGTTAAATAGAAATGTGGAGCTGTGAATTTACTTTCAGCTAAACGACGAGCAATTACTTTTCTCATTTGAGAGACTGGTTCGTCGATATATGATTCTACTCCTGATACCTGAGTTGTAATCGATTTCGCTGCTCCAGGTACGTAAGGAGTGTAATGATCAATATCTCTTTTAACTACGCGTCCAGCATCACCAGTACCACTCACCATGTTTATGTCAATGCCTTTTTCTTCTGCTAATTTTTTAGCTAAAGGAGATGCTAACACTCTAGAGCCATCAGAAGATGCTACTGGAGTCGGTGCTGCAACAGGTTTAGGAGCTGGAGCTGGAGTAGAAGCGACAGGAGATGATACTGGAGCAGGTACTTCTGCTTTTACTTCTTCCACAGTTGGAGCCACAGTAGGCGCGCCAGATAACAAAGCCGAGATATCCTCACCCGCTTCACCAACAATAGCTAAAATAGCATTTACCGGAGCCGCTTTTGTCTTTTCAACACCGATGTGTAATAAAACACCATCATAAAATGATTCGAATTCCATGGTAGCTTTATCTGTTTCGATTTCTGCTAACAATTCGCCATTTGATACTTTGTCACCTACTTTTTTATGCCATTCAGCAACAACCCCTTCGGTCATGGTGTCACTTAACTTGGGCATGTAAATTACTTCAGCCATAATTTCTTAATGATTAATATTCTTTGATATATGGATAATCTTCTTGTGTATATACATCTTTGTATAATTCTTCTGCTTCAGGATATGGGGAATTTTCAGCAAAAGTGATTGACTCTTCCACTTCTGTTTTTACCCAATCAATAATATCTTGAATTTCTTTATCTGTTAGCCAATTATTTTCTTTAATAACAGTCAAACAATGGTCGATTGGATCTTTTTCCATCCATTCAGCTACTTCCTCTTTCGTTCTGTATTTTTGAGGATCTGACATCGAGTGACCTTTGTATCTGTAAGTTCGGATATCTAACAATGTTGGACCATCTCCTCTTCTAGCTCTATCACAAGCTTCTGCGATAGCCTCGTGTACAGCTTCAGGCGACATACCGTTAACTGACTTAGAAGGCATTTCATAGGAAAGACCGATTTTAGATAAATCCTGAACATTAGTTGTTCTTTCAACAGAAGTACCCATAGCATAGTTATTGTTCTCGATGATATAAATCACAGGTAACTTCCACATCATTGCCATGTTAAACGTTTCATGTAAAGCACCCTGTCTTACAGCACCATCTCCCATGGAAACAAAAACAACGTTATCAGTTTCATTGTATTTCTCAGCAAACGCAACTCCTGTACCCATCGGAATTTGAGCTCCAACGATACCATGACCTCCCATAAAGTTTCTTTCTTTATCAAAAAAGTGCATTGAACCCCCCTTACCTTTTGAACAACCTGTCGTTCTACCATACAATTCGGCCATTAAAACACGAGGATCTGTACCTAGTGCTAATGGATGTGCATGATCACGATATGCAGTCATATGGCTATCTGATGGTCTTGATGCAGAAATAGTTCCTGCAACAATCGCCTCCTGTCCAATGTACAAATGACAGAATCCACCAAATTTTTGTTGTATATATAATTGACCTACTTTTTCTTCGAATCGACGAATCAAAAGCATGTCCTTATACCATTTAATATAAGTTTCTTTAGAAAATTTGGTTGTACCACTCATCGTACTTTTCTTGGTGGTTTTTCCAGGTTTTGCAATTGCCTTATCAGCCATAGTTAAGATACTTTTATTTCAGTTTGCAAATATACAAGTAAATATGAATCTCTAAAATAAGAAATAGATTTAAAATAAACAATTCATTGTTACCATTTAATATTCGGTAATATCTTTGATATTGCTTCTTTCTTTTGACTTAGTTTATTGATGAATTTTGAGGACTCAATGCTTTCAGGATATAAAATTGAGTGATCTAGCATTTGCCTAACTTGCAGTACCTCATCAATCAATAAATTAGCAGAAATATCCATAAAAGCAAATCTAAATTTACTCCAAACATAACCAATCGCTTGTTCATTCGGATGTACCATATCTTCTTTAAAAAATCGGTAATCTCTTAACTCATCATTTACGATCTCATAGGAAGGAAAATAATCTCCCTTTAATTGATGTATCAAGCAAAATAAATGAGACTTACTTATATTATTTTCATGAACTCCATCTTTTATATGTCTAACTGGACTTATTGTAAAAACAATATGAATATTAGGGTTTAAAACATTGATTTTATGAATGAGATTCTTCCATACCGAAACCATTTCTTCTACCTCCGTCAACTCTTTTTCAAATTGGTTAAGTGGCATTTTGTGACAATTTGCAACCAACTGACCTGAAGAACTTAAACGGTACCCAAATGCTGTACCAAAAGTAATGAATAGAAAATCAGCCTCTTTAACCGATTGAATTAATTCCTTTTTAAGCGCTTCTATTTTATGAACCAATTCTTCTTTATTCATAGCATAAATAACACCTGAGGCCAACCAAGAAAACCATACATCTCCTCTTTGAAAACATGTCGATTCAACCTCTACTTCATTAAAAAGATTCGCTATTGCTAGCGGATGAAATAAGGTACCCATAGGATTTGATAAAGCATCTAAGCCACCCTCTAAAAACTTTTTAGCTATATCATCTGAAAAACAACTACCTATAAAAATAGATTTGCTTTTATGATTCATTTTTTTGAAAGAAGGCTTGACCTCAAAATCAATTTTCAAATTCAATGTATTTCGTTTTTAAAAGTCAATGTATATTCTAAGACCTCACTCCATCCATTCCAACCAAATGCATTTCCAAGTGATTCATTATGCCACAAACAAATATACTCTCCACCATATGCGTTTATTTCTCTAAATAATTCTTCAACTATCTGAAAAGCTTCCCCTTTATTTAAATTAAGATAATCTTTTAACGTTCTATCCATATAGGCAAAAGAGTGAACTAATAGATTTGTTGTGTGATTTTTTTGTAAATCAAAAAAGTAAAAAGGTCTAGCTGTACCTGCTCTAAACCCAACCTCATCAGCATACCCCATGGTATAATCTTCTAGAATACCATAATGTATTAATTGTCTGTACGTTTGAGGTAAATTTAATTTCAAATAATGCTGGCGAGATATCATTGGCCTCTCACTAGTAATCAACTCAATTCTCTCTATTTCTTTTTCTAAATAGTAACCACTCAAATTTGATTTATAACTCGGATGTATACCCAGTGTTGTTTGTGACGACATTTTTTTAATCAAACTTCGATGGCGAATATCATTCACAGAAATATTCCGGTCGTATTTTGCAAAATCTCCTACAAGCCAAAACATTTTTACATCAAATCCTCTGTGTGAAATATCTAATATATAATCGAAGGTGTCATATGGGTCTTTTTGTTCCTTATTCAGAACTCGCTGTCTTAACTCTAGTCTATCTCTATCTTTTGATATTCTATCTTTCCATATAGCAACCCAAGTTCTAACACCCTCTTTCCATTCTAAAGCGCGAACGTTATCGACATCAAAAGTAGGCACAATAGTAGTTTGAAACTTAAAAGAAGAAAGAGCTCGTTTGTACTCTTCCTCCATGAAAGAAATCAAATCTTCACACCAACGATCACAGATACATTGTTTCAACCAACCATATTCATATTGCAAACTATTTTTTGCTTGAAATCGATCGTGATTATCTCTTTTTAAAATAATGTACTCTTCATATCTTGAAATAAGGTAAAAAACTGAAGCAATTGGATCAACAACACCATCAAACGATAGACATTCTAGCTTATAAAAAAGAGATTTTTTAATGTTATACTCTTTAATTTCTTCAGAAAAGATAAGATCACTTGGTTGAATGTGAACTCCCGATTCAAAAAATCGGTTTGAATAATTAAACTTAAACCCTTTTAATTTATTGAAATAAATAGGATCGTTAGTAATCTGATATTCAATCTGACGATCTCGAAAAATAAAGTCTAAGGTGTAAATTAATCTTTCAGATACCTCTTCTACAAAAACAACTAGCATATTTAATTAATACAATCCATAATTTTTTGAACGATAAAATCTGCGGATTTTGCGTCACCAAATAAATTTGGAAAAGTAAACTCTTTCTGGGATAATAAATGATTTGCGGCAGCCACAATTTTATTTTGATCTGCATCTGCTATGATGGCATTGCCATTTTCAACAATCTCAACCCATTCCGTCTCTGGACGTAAAATAACACATGGCTTCTTGAAGAAATAAGCTTCTTTTTGCAAACCGCCACTATCTGTAACGATTAAGGAAGCATTTTTCTCAAGGGAAATAATATCTAAAAAACCTGCTGGTGGAATGATTTTAATATTTTTATTATCCATCAAAAGGGCTTTATTCTCCTCATTTAATAACTGATCCATCATTTTATTTGTTCTAGGATGTAAAGGAAGAACAATATCAAAACCAGTTGTATTTTGAATATATATTAATGCGTTGAAAATCGCATTTAATCGAATTGCATCATCTGTATTCGCATTTCTATGTATTGTAACTAAAATATAATTTTTATCTAAAACATCTATTTCTTTAAGGATTCTTGACTTTTTATCCGAAACATCAGAAAAATACATACTATTATCAAACATGATATCACCACACAAGTGAACATGTGGTTTATCTACAGTCGGTATGTTTTCATTTAAAGTTGAAAAACCTTCTTTGACTAAATTATCAACAGCTGTTTTTGTTGGGCAAAATAATAATGTAGAAATATGATCTGATAAAATTCGATTTACTTCTTCAGGCATAGACTTATTATAACTTCGTAAACCTGCTTCTATATGAAAAACAGGAATATGTATTTTAGATGCAGCTAAAGCAGCAGCAATCGTTGAATTCGTGTCTCCATAGATAACAACTCCGTCCGGTTTTTCATCAAGCATAAGCTTTTCCATTCCTTCAATCATCTTTGCTGTCTGTACACCATGTGAACCACTTCCCACATTTAAATTGAATTGAGGATTAGGAATACCTAACTCTTCAAAAAATATAGCTGACATATTATCATCATAGTGTTGTCCAGTATGTACGATTACCTCATTCAAGACATCGGAAAAGGAATTTTTTATGGCTCTACTTATGGCTGCAGCTTTGATAATTTGAGGTCTAGCACCTATAACTGTAAGAATTTTTTTCACAAAATTTATTTATAATATGTTTTCATCTGCAAAACTAAAGTAATTATCATTAGCAATAATAATATGATCTAAAATTGTTATGTCAATTAATTCGCCAAACATTTTTAATTTTTTTGTTAACTCAATATCTGTTTGACTAGGCATTTTATTACCTGAAGGATGATTATGAATTAAAATCATAGCACTTGCTAATTGTTCTATCGCTTTTTTAAACACAACTTTAGCATCAACCACTGTTCCGGTTGTCCCGCCCTCAGAAATTTTATGCATTGATAAGATTGTATTTTTTCTATTCAATAAAACAACATGAAACTCTTCAATAGTTAAATCTTGTAATTTGGGACAAAAAAGATTAAACACATCTTGAGATGTCTTAATAATTTGAATTGAATTCGTGGTTATTTTTCTTCTCCGAGCTATTTCAAAAGCTACTTGTAGGGTAATTGCTTTCACTTCTCCCACTCCTTTAAAACGCATCAAATCTTTTAGTGACAATCTTGCAAAGGCATCTAAATTATTAGATACCGATCGCAATAATTCTTTCGATAACTCTAATGCTGATTTATCTTTGTATCCACTACCGAGTAAAATTGCAAATAATTCGGCATCTGTTAAGGAGTTAACTCCTTTACTCACATACTTTTCACGAGGCCTGTCTTCGACTGCCCAATTTTTTATAGAAAACCCATGTTCCATAACCTTTTTTCTAATATAAGTTAAGCAAAAAAATGAATTAGATTGATAAACAAATAAATAATAATTAAAAAAATATGTCAATAAACTTGTGCAAAAGTTAAATTAGAGTAATTCCTAATAAAAACTAAAGAATGTAAATTTGTACTGATTATAACTACACTATGAATAAATTAACTTTCACGGCTGCAATTTTTGCAATCGTCCTTCAAAGTTGTGCGCAACAAATTGAAAAAAAAGAAAATACTAGTCAAGAAACGCAAAAAATCAATTATCAACCAGCGATTAGTCATACATTCAAAATGGAAGACTTTCTGAGTGACAATCAACAACTCGAAAAAGATGTTGATTCAATTTACAATACGCTAACTGATGAAACCAAAGTAGCTCAGTTATTAATGCCTGCTGTAGGAAGATTAGGTGAGACAAATGAATTGATTACACAAAAAATTAAAGAAAATAAAATTGGTGGTGTACTCATGTTGAATGGTACAAAAGAAGAATTTACTCGTTGGATTAAAGAATATAACGAATTAAATCCCTACAAAAACAATCTTCCATTTCTTTTCTCTGCTGATGCTGAACCAAGTTTAGTAAACAGAAAAATCACAGGGTCAACACCTGTGATTAAGGCTAATGAAATGAAAACCATTGATGAGGTTAGGAAATATACTAACATCATTTCTAAAGATTTAAATGATATCGGAATAAATTACAATTTCTCTCCTGTTGTAGATATGTCACCAAATAAAACAGTAGGATTTAGAAGTTTTGGAGCGATTCCTGAAAATATTATTCCTTGGTCCAATGCGTTTATTCAAGAAACTCAAAAAAATGGAATTATAGCAACAGCGAAACATTTCCCTGGACACGGATTAGTTTCTGGAGACACTCACAAATCGTTACAAGTAATTGATGGTGAACTAAAAGAGATTAAAAACTATCCTAAATTAATTGAAGATGGAGTTTTATCTATCATGGTTGCTCACATTGCAGTTCAAAACAACCCAAAATACGACACAAAAGGTTTGCCATCTACCCTTTCGCCTGAAATCGTAACCGATTTATTAAGAAAAGAATATAATTTCAAGGGATTAATTGTAACTGACGCTATGAACATGGGAGGAGTTAGTAGCATTCCAAACGCAGAGGTAAAAGCAATTGAAGCAGGAGTTGATATAATTTTAATGCCTTTAAATGTAGATAAAGCATACACGTCTTTATTGAAAAAATATACAGAAGATAAATCATTCAAATCGAAAGTTGACATCGCTGCTAAAAGAATCATTCGTATGAAATTATGTATGAAAAAATAATATTCGAATGAAAAGAGTTTACTTAGATAATGCAGCAACTACACCAATTTCTCCAGAAGTAGTTAACGTAATGCTTCCACTTTTACAAAATGAATTTGGAAACCCATCTTCTTCTCATTCTTACGGAAGACAAGTAAAAGCGATCATTGAAACATCAAGAAGAACAATCGCTTCTAAATTAAACTGTTTACCTGCTGAAATTATTTTCACTTCAGGAGGTACAGAAGCAGACAATATGGCCATTTATACTTCTATTGAGACATTAGGGGTAAAAAGAATTATCAGCTCAGAAATAGAACACCATGCGGTTGGCCACACCATTGAACATCTCAAAGAAACTTTTGGTATTAAATTGGAATATGTTGCTTTAGATGAAAAAGGTAATGTTAATTTATCTGATTTAGAAAATAGACTTAAATCAGATGAAAAAACGCTTGTAAGTTTAATGCATGCAAACAATGAAATTGGTACTTTATTACCGATTCAAGATGTTTCTGAAATTTGTAAAAGAAACAACGCTTTATTTCACTGTGATACAGTACAAACTGTTGGACATTTACCTTTAGATCTTAAAGAACTAGATATCGATTTTATTACATGTGCTGCTCATAAACTACATGGACCAAAAGGTGTTGGGTTTCTATATATCAACAAAAAAAACAGGGCACATGCTTTTATTCAAGGAGGATCGCAAGAAAGAGGTTTAAGGGGAGGAACCGAAAATATATATGGTATTGCTGGAATGGCTAAGGCAATAGAGTTAGCTTGCGATGACATGGAAGAACATAAAAATCACGTTCAAGGATTAAAGACTTATATGATCGATCAATTAACTTCCATTTTTGAAGACATGAAATTCCATGGAGAAATTGATCCCGATAAAAGTTTATATACTGTACTTAACTGTTGTTTTCCCAAATCAGAAAATCAGGGATTACTTCTTTTTTCTCTTGACTTAAAAGGAGTTGCTTGTAGCGGTGGTAGTGCTTGTACATCCGGCGCAAATTTAGGTTCACATGTACTTAAAGGAATTAATGCAGATATGAGTAGACCCAATGCTCGTTTTTCATTTTCAAGATATACGACAAAAGAAGATGTTGATTTTGCTATTGATCAACTTAAAGCAATCTATAAAATTTAATTTTTATGTCTGATAGCCTGAAGCATATTTTATTCCTAAGTTCATGGTATCCAAATAGAGTACAACCTACTAATGGTAATTTTATACAAAAACATGCAGAGGTTGCCAGTTTAGCCAATAAAGTTTCCGTTATCAATATTCAACCAGATCAAAGAGTAAACAAAATAGAAATAACAATAAAAAAAACAGAAAATCTTCAAACGATTATTGTTTATATTCCTATAAAATCAAATCCATTATTAAAATATTTAAGCTACCGTAAAGCTTACAAATTAGCTACTAAATATGCAGAAGAAGATTTTGGACTGATTAGTATAATTCATTTAAACCACCTATTTCCTTTAGGTTATTTAATTCAGAAATCAAAATTACCTTTAATCATCACAGAACATTATTCCGGTTTTACACTAGACAAACTAGATTCTAATCAAAAAAAACTAACTAAAAAACTTTTTCAAAAAGCAAGTAAAATCATTGCTGTAAGTGATTTTTTAAAACAAAATTTAGCAAAATATTCACATACACCCGACAAAATTGAGGTCATTGGAAATTTAATTGATACCGAAATATTTTATCCAATAGAAAAGAACTATAAAGATAAAATTCAATTTATACACATATCAAACGGAGACGACGCAGCAAAAAATGTAAATGGAATTTTAAAAGCTGTCAAACAACTTACTGAAATCACCAAGAATTTTTCTATGACATTCGTATGTGATGGTGATATGAAATTGATGAACGAAAAAGCAAGGGAACTGGGTATTTATAACAATTTTGTCTTTTTTAAAGAAGAACAAAAAACAGAAGATATTGCTAAACTACTACAAGAATCTGATGCTTTAGTTATGTTTAGTAATTATGAAACTTTTGGAATTGTTTGCGCGGAAGCTTTAGCTTGTGGAACCCCTGTAATTGCTACAGATATTCCTGCAACAAAAGAATTGGTAAATGAAAATAATAGCATTCTAATTGAAACTGAGAATGTTGAAATGTTGACAGGTGCACTGCTATCATTTATTGAATTACCAATCAAATTAGATATTCAATCAGAACACAGAATTATAAAAGAAAAATTTTCTAAAGAAGTTATTTCTGAAAAACTCCAAAAAATTTACAATACCTACTCGAATTAATGGAAATTATTTATTTAGAAAACAAAGAAATAAACAAAACTAAATGGGATGAGACTATAGCTAATTCTTCGCATGGGATAGCCTATGTTTATTCTTGGTATTTAGATGCTGTTTTCCCAAATTGGAGTGCATTTGTTTCTGAAGATTATAAATATATTTTTCCAGTTACACTAAACAGTCAATATAAAATATCTTATTTCTTCACACCGATTTTTGCAATGCAATTTGGTTTGTTTTCAAACGAAGAAATTACTGAAGAAGTAGAAAATGTATTTTGGAATGCTGTATTAGCTAATACTAAAGCTATTGATATAAGCTTACATCCTGGTAATAAATTTGTACCAAAAAACATACAAGTACTTCAAAAACAATGTCAAATAATAGATCTTTCAAAAAGCTATACAGAAATAAGCAAACATTATAATTCAAATTTAAAACGAAACTTAACAAAAGCGATTAAACTAAACCTACGCATTTCAACTTCAGAAAACATTCAAGATGTGGTAGGTATGTTTAGAAATGGTAGGGGGAATAAAATAGCTGATTTAAAAGAAGTTCACTACATTAATTTACATAAACTGATTCAAAATGGGTTAAAGGCAAATCAAGTAAAGATCTTTGAATGTTATGAGGATAGAGAAATCATTGCCGCTGGTTTTTTCACTTTTTGCAACAACCGAATTATATATCACAAAGGCGGGGCAAATCACAAAGGAAGAAAATACGGTGCTATGCATTTAATCATTGATAGTATCATTCGTGAATATGCTTCAACAGGAATGGTGTTTGATTTTGGTGGTTCTTCTATAGATAGTGTAAGAAAATTCAACTTAAATTTCACACAACAAGAATACTTATACCCTGTTTACAAAAAAAGCAACTTCATGCTAACAATGGCGAGAAAAATCAAAAATAAATTTATAAAAGAGAAGTAAGATCGTCAATCCCGATTGTTCTTTCAACTGTAAACCCTTCTGCATAACTTACACCAATAGCTCGTCCAAATTCAGTCATTCTACCAGTTAAAAAATCTAAAAAATCTTTCCCTGAAATAGGGGTTTTTGGACCATCTTGATCTTCTTGAAAAAATTGAGTTTTGTAAGCTAAAACAGCGTCCATTTTACGTTCATAAAATGGCGTGATATCAACTACTACATCTGGTTTAACATAACGATCTTGAATATAATGTAATACCAAACGAGGTCTATGTGCTTCCTGTTTGTATGTTTCGAAAAAAGACTTCACTTTTACAAGTCCAGCTAAAAAACAAGCATCTGAAACCAATTTACTTGCTTTAGCATGATCAGGATGCCTATCTTCAATTGCATTGGCAAAAACAACATCAGGTTTGAAATAACGTATTTGTTCGACTATTTTTAATAAATTCTCTTCATTATGTTCAAAAAATCCATCTGCCAAACCTAAATTTACTCGTGCAGAAATACCCATTATTTTAGAAGCTTCTTGTGCTTCTTGTTTACGAGTTTCAAGTGTTCCTCGCGAACCTAATTCACCACGGGTTAAATCAACAATAGCAACTGTTTTACCTTGCTCTATGTGTTTAAGTATAGTACCCGATGCTGATAATTCAACATCATCTGGGTGAGCAGCAAAAGCTAATATATCTACTTTTTGATTTTTCATTGAAAATAATTATAACTCAAATGTAGTTGTTTTTTACATTCCTATAATTTGCTGAATTAA
>CANGZT010000011.1 GCA_947458955.1 Flavobacteriia bacterium
CAGAATTTAGAGAAAAATTTAGCTAAAACCGGTAACACTCCGTTCATCGTTGATCATTTGGAAATCAAGATTTCAGACAATTGGTTTTTACCTATTTCAAAAATCAATGAAATGCGTCGTGAAGTTTTGGATTTATTGATTGAAAAACGTATTGAAGAATACCACCGTGAGGAATTCCAAATCACCAAAACGGATCACCCATATCCAGTACAAGTATTGGATTTTACTTATAACGTTTCCAATAAATTAGCACGCAAATTCTACGAGCGTCATGGAGTAACCGAAATCGAAAAAGCGTTTGAATTACAATGGGATCCAGGGAAAGCACGTGTAATGACAACCAAATATTGTGTGAAATACGAATTAGGAAAATGTGCTCGTTTCCAACGTGATACGATGGGCACCAAAGTAGTTGAACCACTTACTCTTAAGCACGGTGAAGTTGAATACAAACTAAAATTCAATTGTAAACCGTGTGAGATGGAAATCTGGGAAAAAGAAGCGGAATTGACGTTTGAAGATGAAGAGTAAAATAATGGTTAATGATTGATTTTTAATGGTTAATATGACTTCCCTCCTTGAGGAGGGACAGAGGGAGGTGAAATAACAAATAAAGTCACCCTCCTTAATCCTCCCTCGAGGGAGGAGACTTAATTTCAGCACAAATGTTTGTTTAAACTAAATAGTAATTAGTACTACGACCGCTTGTTTCACTCTTACATAATACTCCTTTATGAATCAAATCATTAATATCTCTAAGCGCAGTATCTTGAGAACATTTCCCAATTTTAGCCCATTTCATAGTATTTAGAACACCCTCAAAATCATCCATTAACATAGTTAGTATTTTCAACTGTCTATCATTAAAAGATATATTACTGAATTTCAACCAAAATGAATGTTTGTAAATGATTTTTTCTAATAATACATCTGTATTTTCAATCGATCGTAATAAACATTCTAAAAACCAAATTATCCATTCCGTTATATCCAAATCACCCTTTTGTGTTTTTTCCAATATCGAATAATATGAATTTCGCTCTTTACGAATTTGGGTTGACATACTATAAAATCGAAAGGATTGATCATCAGAACGTGCCAATAACATATCTGTTAACGCTCTTGATATACGGCCGTTACCATCTTCAAATGGGTGTAATGTAACAAACCATAAATGTGCAATTGCTGATTTGATAACTAAATCAATATTTTGATCATAGTTAAACCAATCGAAAAAAATACGCATTTCATTTTCTATCATTTTTGCATTTGGAGCTTGAAAATGAATTTTTTCTCTACCTAAAGCACCAGAAACAACCTGCATTGGACCTGTTGAATCATCCCGCCAAACACCAGTTATAATTTTATACATACCACTTTGCCCCGTTGGAAAAAGTGAATTATGCCAAGAAAATAACCTTTCCTTAGTCAATTCTTGATTAAAATTATTGGTCGCATCTAGCATTAAATCGACAATACCATCAACATTTCTCTCTGAATAAACTAATCCTGCTACATCAAGTCCTAATCTTCTTGCAATGGATGACCTTACTTGATTCTTATCAAGGATTTCACCTTCAATTTCAGTTGATTTTAAAATTTCAAGGGTTAAAATTTCAAGGTTGGCTTCATTTCGAAGTGAAAATCCTAATGCGCTCATTTTACCAATCAATTTTCCTTGCTTATTTCTTACAAATGAAAGGATTGATAAAATTTTTTCGGTATCGAATTTAAAATTAGGCCAATCTTTTTGTTGATAGATATACATATTCTCCGCAAAATATGCGTTAAATATACACTTTAATCTCCGCATTCAAAAATAATCTCCGCAAAATATGCAGTAAATAAATGCATTAATCTCCGCATAGTTTGTAGGCATATAATCTAGTTCATAAGCTTAGGCTCTCGATTAGTAGGCTGAGGCTCTCGAAACCTACTCTACCTCAAACCTCACCTTTTCCCCTTCTTCTCCATTAACAATCAAGGAAATGTAATGCTCTCCTGGATAGTAATTACGTGTCGTGATCGGTTTGAAGGAATGTTTGCGTTCTAAAGAAATTGCTGAGTTACCTGCTAGATTGGTCGAAGTAATTTGAAAGACTTTTTCTCCAAAAGGTTTATTTAATCGTTTGAAATAGACTTTGTACTCTACTCGTATCGATGTTGATTTTGTCCCTGTGTTTTCAATTGTGAGTGAAAAAGGAAGTTCTCCTCCCATTTTTACTTGTGGTTTAATTAGTTCAAACGAAATCACAGAAATCGAAGCATCTGGTTTTATTCCAATAATTGACAGCGCTTTGGAATTCCCTTGTTTTAATAAAGTTCTAATTCCGTGTTTGATAGCTTGGTTCACTTCTTTGGATACTCCATATTTTTTTTCGCACCAATCTAACACCAAATCAGGATGCGTTTTGGAAATGTCATTCAAATTATTAGCTACGCTACGACGCACATATTCTGATGAATCTGCAATTAAATTGTCTAAAATTGGAAAAATCGGAGCTGGATCTTTTATATAGGTTCGCAACACTTCACCCCAAGGTAATTTTGGACGTATGCCTTCGCTTGCCAATCTACGTACGTGGTGATTTGAATGGTTAGACCAAGCAAACATCTGTTTTTCAAATTGCGCTGGATAACGTATGATAAATGGACGAATGGCAAATTCACAACTTGTAAAAGTCGTTATTTCTTCCATCGTATTGATTGCCAAATCAGGATGATCAATAAAGTGTAAGACGATAAAATCCGCCAAAAACAAATATTCTAGACTGTATTCTGTACTATGAATTGACTTTAAGTAATTTATCACCTTAATCAATATTTTCGCTTGATTATCAACTTCATTAACAAGAAAAGACCTCCAAATAATCGTCGTATGTCGCATACGTTCTTTTAAAGACTTTTCTTCCCAATTAGCATCCATTAACTGATCGAAAAACTGCTTTTTAGGAATTCCATTTCCTGTAATTTCCAAAGCTTCTAAAAATCCTTCGTAAAAGGAAATAGAATATCTATCTTTTAGTAATGTTGACATCTTAAAACCAAACGGTTAAACCTCCAACAAGCCAAGACAATTGCTTAACAGAATTTCCCTTTAAATTTAAAAAGGCATCTTTATCACTCGAAAATTGTCTTGCTTCAAAACGAACTAATGCATGATCATTGGCTTTGTAATTATAACATAAACTTGCACTTCCTATTGAAAAACCACCAGATACACTAGGGTTTAAAATCATAGTTTGAGACGGATCATTCCAATATTCTACCCTTGCTGAAAATGAATGTTTTTGATTTAAATTATATTTTCCGATTACATTTGCTTGCCACCATTGTTGATTTATTGACTTAGAAATTGTTTTTACTTCTTGATTACCAATATATAAACAACTCGTAAAAGACCACGAATCATTCGGGTTATAGATAGCATATATGTCGGTAAATAACCTCAATCTGAAATTCGGGTTCAATAAAGATCTTTCATCTCCTATTAAAGTATTCCAATTTAATAAAAGTTTATCGGTAGGTCTAAACTCTACTTGTGTACCTATTGATTTAGAATTGTTTAAATCTAGAATTTGTTGCCAACCATTTAAAACATATAGATAACCAGTGATTTTTTTAGAAATCGGCAGGGATATTTTCACTCCTGACAAATAATAAGGAACATATTCAGGTGCAATGCTTCTAGTATACATCAAATGGTCTTTACTTACGGCACTTTCATTTGTATAAGGCGAACCTAATACCCCTGCGTCTAACCAAACATTTCGTTTTTTGTTTAATCTAAAACCAACTGATCCTTCGACAATATTTTTTAATGTTCCAGGTTCTGTAGCATAATTGGCATTCATGTAGGTGCCAAACCCAGGAACAAATCGAACTCTAAAATTACTATCATTATAACGTATGTCAATATATGCCAGATTGATATTCAACTCGTTATTTCGATTCATGTTTACAAAATTAGGTACGGTTTGTGATGTGTTTTTTTCAGTAGAAAAACCATAATAGGCATCCAAATAACCACCAATAGCAAGCTTGTTGATCTTAACACCACCTGAAGTATCCACCAAGCCTGTATTAACCACCTGAGCATTTATATCAAAAGTGATCAAATTAAAAATGAAAGTCATTTTTAAAATTATTGAGCAAAATCTTTTGCAAGTTGTCATTATGAAAGTTGTCATACATACAAAAGTAAAAGAATTTACAGCTTAAGTATAAGTCCAAGTGGGGATTATTACCTCAATTTTCACATTATTCCTTATTTTTGTGAAACTATGATACAATTCAAAAAAGTTGCTTTTTACACATTAGGGTGTAAACTGAATTTTTCAGAAACGTCAACCATAGCGCGTCTCTTTGAAGATGCTGGTTTTGCAAAAGTTGACTTCGAAGATACTCCAGATGTGTTTGTTATAAATACCTGCTCTGTAACAGATAATGCAGATAAAAAATGTAAGCAACTTGTTAAAAAAGCCTTAAAAACCAATCCCAATGCTTTTGTGACTATAGTTGGGTGTTATGCGCAACTTAAACCGGAAGAGATTGGAAAAATTCCAGGAGTTGATTTAGTCTTGGGAGCAAATGAAAAATTTGATATAATCTCCTACATTGAGAATACCGACAAAAAAGAAGAAGCAACTGTTGCTTACAAAAACATCAAAGAGACGAAATCATTTGTTCCTGCCGTTTCTTTCGGGGATAGAACTCGTTCTTTCTTGAAGGTTCAAGATGGATGTGACTACTTTTGCACATTCTGTACTATTCCGTTAGCACGTGGAAAAAGTAGAAACGCAAGTATCGCTGAAACTATTGAAGAAGCTAAAAAAATAGCAAACACAGATATAAAAGAAGTTGTACTTACAGGAGTAAATATTGGTGATTTCGGACAAGGTGAAGGTGAAAATTTCTATCAATTGATTCAAGCATTAGATAAGGTAGAAGGAATTGATCGTTACCGTATTTCGTCGATTGAACCAAATTTATTATCAAACGAAATTATTGATTTTTGTTTAACTGATTCAAACAAATTTGTTCCTCATTTCCATATTCCATTACAAGTTGGTAATGACCGTATTTTAAAAGCAATGCGCAGAAAATACGAACGTTCCTTGTATGCCGAACGCGTAGCACATATTAAATCGTTAAGTAAAGATTGTTGTATTGGTGTGGATGTGATTGTTGGATTTCCTGGAGAAACAGATGAAGAGTTTTTAGATTCATACAACTTCTTACAATCCATAGATATTTCCTATTTACATGTTTTTACCTATTCAGAAAGAGCTAATACCAGTGCACCTAAATTAGGCGAAACCGTTCCGATGGAAAAAAGAAAAGAACGCAGCAAAATGTTACACATACTTTCTGATAAGAAAAAACGTGCTTTCTACGAAGAAAATGTTGGTTCACAACGAACAGTGTTATTCGAAGCGGAAGAAGACGAAGGAATGATGTATGGATTTACAGAAAATTATGTAAAAGTAAAAACTCCGTTCGATGCTTCCTTGGTAAATCAATTTAGAAAAGTAAAATTGACAGCTATCGACCGTGATGGGATTATGAAAATTGAAGTATTAGATTAAAAAACTGCAAATGAACTTGAAACGTATTTTATTCTTTTACAGTTTATTAATTTTCACTTGTATTAGTTTTGGCCAACAAAAATATCCAAAACAACCTGCTGACATACTAAAATATATTATTGACATACAAGTAAATGATGAAAACAATAAGATTAAAGTAACTGAAAGTATTCATGCTCAATTCACTACTTCAATTGATACGTTTTTTTTAGACTTAACTAATTTCAATGGAAATACAGGAATGCAAGTTTCTCGTGTTTTAGAACAAGGTTACCCTGTTTCTTTCATTCACAAAAATAATCGCTTGGGAATATTGGTAGTACCTCCACCTAAAAACACTCCTTATTTTGATTTTCAAATAGAATACGAAGGAATACCCTCTGATGGCTTAATCATCGGAAAAAATAAATTCAATGAACGAACTTTTTTTGGTGACAACTGGCCACAAAGAGCTCATCATTGGTTTGCCTGTATAGATCACCCTTCTGATAAAGCTTATGTGAAATTTAAAGTTACCGCTCCCTCCCACTATCAAGTAATTGCAAATGGAAAGCATATAGAAAGTACGCCAGACATAAACAACACCAACATTACAAAACACATATTCGAAACAAATAAACCAATTCCTTCTAAAGTAATTGTCATTGGGCTTGCAAATTTTGAAATAGATCGAAGTAGGTATAGTAAGTCATTAGAAACATCTACCTGGGTATATCCGAAAGATAGAACGAATGGGAGAAAAGATTTTGCTTTAAAAGACAGTATTTTAAAATATTACGAAAAAAATATCGGTGTTTTTCCATTTGAAAAATTAGCCCATGTCCAATCAACAACAATGTATGGAGGAATGGAAAATGCCAGTTGTATTTTCTATGATGAAAACGCAATCAAAGGAGATGGGAAAATTAACGAATTGATTGCTCATGAAATTGTACACCAATGGTTTGGTAATTCTGCTACAGAGAAAGAATGGTCTGATTTGTGGCTAAGCGAGGGGTTTGCAACATATCTAACCAATCTTTATATTGAGGATATAGTAGGTAAAAAGGCTTTTCGAGAACAATTAATAAAAGATAGAAAAAAAGTAATTGCCTTTGCTCAGAAAACCTTACCTCCTTTAAAAGACACTTTAACTCAAAATGTACAAGATTTACTAAATCCGAACGCTTATCAAAAAGGAAGTTGGATACTTCATATGATTCGTGAACAAATTGGAATTGAGCTTTTTTGGAAAGTAATCCAAAACTATTATAAAACATATCAATACAGTAATGCTTCAAGTAAAGATTTTTTCAAAATATTAGAAAAAACCACGGAGAAAGATTTTAATCAATTTTATAAAGATTGGATTACACAACCTGGACATCCTATTATTTCAACGAAAATTATTGAAAATAGTATAACCGATTCAACTAGTAATCTATCTCAATTTCAATACACTATTGATATAAAACAACAGCAAAAAATAGTTTTTCGTTTTCCATTAGAATTAGAAATTCTATTTGAAGATAATACCAAAGAATTTTTAGCGTTATATATGGATAATAGTATTATTACGCAAAATTTACTATATTCAAAAAGAATTAAGCAATTAATACTCGATCCAAATTGTAAATTACTATTTGACGAAGGGAAACCGCCAAAATGAAGACATTACTAGTTATAGCACTCTTAGGTTTAATGACCGGCTCGGCAGTCAAGTCGGATGACCTAATAGGGTTATGGTTAGATGAGAGTAGAAAATTGATCGTTGAGACCTACAAAGCTGATAACCTATATTATGCTAAAATTCGTTGGTTTGACAATGAAAACAAACGCATTGAAAAATTCTCTGAAAAAGGTTTACCTAAAAGTAAGTGGATTAACTACAAAGTAATGGAACATTTTAAATTTGATGGTGAAAAGTGGAAAGACGGTGTGATTCATCAAATTAAAACCGGACATACATATGACGCGACAATCCACATGAAAAATAAAAACTTCATCGTTGTTCGAGGTTATGTTTTGATTACCATGTTAGGAGAAAATGTTTCATTTACTCGATACACTTCAACCCTTCCTAAACAAGAGTAATAAACCTTAGTAAATTAATTTACACAAAAAAATCTAATCTACAATACATTACTGTAACCCCCCCTTAATATTGAATCTACTTCATAATATCTAACCGTTATTTTAGTTTTAAAAACCATGAGTTTAAACCTAACTTTAACTAAAAAGTCTTCGAACACAAAATAAAAATATAAATCAATACGAATCATTATCTTTGTAATATGAGTTCGATTAGACAAAATAAAATAGAAGGAGTAATTCAAGAAGAATTATCAGTATTCTTTCAACGAAATGCAAGAGAAATCTGTTTAGGAGCCATGGTTTCTGTAACAGTTGTTCGTGTAACCTCTGATTTGTCCTTGGCTAGAATATTTGTAAGTATTTTCGCTGGACCACCTAAGGAAGAAGTTTTGGCATCCATAAATGAGCACGCCAAAAAAATTCGTGGTGAAGTCGGTAAACGCCTTAAAAACATGCGTAAAATTCCAGATTTAGTTTTCAAAATAGATGATTCACTTGATTATGCTATGGAAATTCAAAACTTACTGAACAATAAATAATTAGTTCCCTACTGTGAACGTTCCTTTGTTTATAGCGAGAAGATATTTATCCTCTAAAAAGAAAAGTGTTGTTAATTGGATAACAAGGATTTCAGTAATTGGAATTGCTGTAATTACAGCTGCACTGATCATATTACTCGCTGCTTTCAATGGAATTGAATCTATGGTTGAAAAACTATATACAGAATTTGACCCCTCAATAATAATTAGATCAACACAAAGAAAAACGTTTTCAGATAAAACCCTTAAAATTTCCTCCATCAAAAGGCTCCCTTTTGTAGAAAATACAAGTAAAGCTATTGAAGAAATTGTTGTACTTCGAAACGAAAAGAAATGGGTGAATGCTAAAGTTGTTGGAGTTGAAAAGTCATTCATGAAAATGGCTAAAATCCCAGAACACATAGTTGATGGCTATCCTACTTTTGATGAAAAAGGTGTCAAAATGGGGCTAATTGGAGCTTCCTTGCTTGAAAAACTTGGAGGTTACATTCCATCTCACACAGGTTTTGAAGACGTTTTATGTTACTTCCCAAAAAGAGAAGCAAAAGTATCACCAACTTCTAATCCTTTTCGAATTCATCAATTACATCTCGCTGGTAGAATTAACTATAATATTGATGTAAATAATGAAAACTTATTGATTCCTTTAGAATTAGCATCTGAATTACTTGAATACGATGATGATATAACTGCTTTTTATATTGACATAAAAAAAGGGGAAAATCTAGAAAAAGCAAAAGAAAAATTACAAGAAATTGTAGGACCAAAGTTCTCGGTAAAAACTCATTTAGAGAAAAACGAATTAATTTACAAAACAAGTAAATCTGAAAAATTAATTGTAATTGCAATTCTAGTATTTATTTTTATTCTCGCTGCTTTTAATTTAGTTGCTTCTTTAACAATGCTATACATTGAGAAGAAAAAAAACATACTAACTCTTCAAAGTCTAGGAGCAAATGAAAAATTTATTTTCAAAATCTTTTATTTCGAAGGTTTACTCATTGCATTCAAAGGAGTAATTATCGGGGCAATTATTGGTACTATAGTTTGCTTAGTTCAATATTTTGGAGAATTATTAGTTTTACCAAACTCAGGAAATCAAGCGTTTCCAATAAAATTCAAATTAACCGATGGTTTACTCGTACTATCTATAGTTTCCTTATTGTCGATTTTATCAAGTTACTTACCCGTAAAATATTTGGTTTACAAAAATCGAATTAACCGTTTAGACGGGACGCTTATTTAACTATTTACCTAATAATTTTGATTTTAAATTTGAATCAGCAGGTTGACTTCCAAGCCAAATACCAAAAAGTGCTTTCTTGAAATCAAGTCCTCTAATAATACCTATTTCGTCTCCATTCCTTTCAATAACCAAACCATTTTGAGGGTGATATCTTAATTGTATCTTGTCACCTAGTTTAAACTCTTCTTTAAAGGAATTACAAAACTTTAAAATTTGATCTTTTGAAACTTTCCCATAATTTGATTTCTTAAAACCTTCATTAACAGCTTCTAAAAACACACTTTTATTCACTTTTGTTGAAATAATTCTAATACTGATAACCATTGGTTCGTCTGATTGAATAATTTCATTTTCATCCTTGGTTTTATTTTCAAGATAGAGTCCACAAACATATAAATCAAAAAAATACTTTTCTCTGATCCCTATGCCATTAAGTACCAAACGATCTTTGTTCTCGTTTATTTCAGTATAATATTTTACTCCACTATATGTAATCGTTTCCTTTTGAGAAAAGATAATTGGTGTATAAAAAAAAAGAACTAACTGAATAATAAAGGCTATCTTCATACTTAATTATTTTTAATTTAAATTAATCATTTTAAATTAAATACAAAAGAAATAAATAATAGTGAACTCTTATTTTTAATTCTTAAAAACTCTTAGTAAATTTGTTTTAATTTTAATATAAGTTATGAGCGATTTCGTAGTTTCAGCACGTAAATATAGACCACAAACGTTTGATACCGTTGTTGGTCAGCGCTCAATCACATCGACATTAAAAAACGCAATCAAAAACAAACATTTAGCTCAAGCTTTTTTGTTTTGTGGTTCTAGAGGGGTTGGAAAAACAACAACTGCTCGTATTTTAGCAAAAACAATAAACTGTTTTAACCGATCAGAACAAATTGAGGCATGTGATCAATGTGAATCTTGTTTGTCATTCAATTCTGGTGCATCTTTGAATGTGTATGAATTAGATGCTGCTTCAAATAACTCGGTAGATGATATAAGAGAGTTAGTAAATCAAGTTAGAATTGCACCTCAAATCGGGACTCATAAGGTATATATAATTGATGAGGTTCACATGTTATCAAATTCTGCATTCAATGCTTTCTTGAAAACATTAGAAGAACCACCAGCTCATGCTATTTTTATACTAGCTACTACGGAGAAACATAAAATTATTCCTACTATTTTATCACGCTGTCAGATTTTTGATTTTCAACGTATCAAAGTAAAAGATATTGCTGATCATTTATCTTATATTGCTGTCAAAGAAGGTATTAGTGCTGATTCTGAAGCTCTTCATGTAATTGCTCAAAAAGCAGAGGGTGCTCTTCGTGATGCTTTGTCAATTTTTGATCAAATCGTAAGTTTTGCAGGAAATAATTTAACCTATCAGTCAGTACTTGAAAATCTGAACATACTTGATTACGATTATTTTTTCAGAATTGTTGATAGCTCTTTCAAAGAAGATATTCCAGCTTGTCTTTTAATGTATAATGATATTATGGAAAAGGGCTTTGATGGTCATAACTTTATCATAGGCCTTTCCGAACATTTTCGTAATCTATTAGTTTGTAAAGATGTACGTACAGCTAAGTTATTAGAAGTTGGAGAAAGTGTTGAAAATAGATACGTTGAACAAGCTAAATTGCTGGATGCAACTTACATTATGCGTGCGCTTGGTGTTTTAAGTAAAGCTGATGTAGATTATAAGTCTTCAAAAAATCATCGCCTTCTTGTCGAAATTACAATCATGCAATTATGCTCAATTAAAAACGAGCTCGAAAAAAAAAAAGCTTAACTGATTTTGTTGAATTGATTCCATTTACTGGTCAACCTTCTAAAAATCCAGTACAATCGAAAACAGAACAATCAAGTCATAAAACCGTAAAAGCACCGTCATTAGGCGATATTTCTTTCAAAAAAGAAGTGAAAACACTATCATCTCCAACCGGTACCCTTACTTCAGGTTTGATTTCAGTCAAAGAAATCATGGAGAAAAAAGAAGCTAAAGAATCAATTGAAAATTTTGAAAACAAACCAAAATCTCCATTCACATTAGATGATTTGATGATTTATTGGAGAAAGTTTGCTTTTAAAATGAAAGAAGATGGAAATGATACTATCTATCTTGCCATGAAAAAAAGAGATCCCAAATTAGCAAATGATTTCGTCATAATTCATGAAGTTGATAACCAAGTACAAATCGACTATATCCAAACACACATAACGGATTTACTTGACTTTTTAAGAGAAAACCTAAAGAATTGGGGAATATCGGTTAAATTTTCTATTACTGAGGCTGAGGATGAAAATATTAAATTTCAGACTGGAAAAGATAAATTTGCTGTTTTAGCTCGAAAAAATCCAAATCTTTATACTCTTCAAAAATTATTCAATTTAGATATTGAATATTAATTCTTTAGACGCTAAAAACCCTTTTATTCCCTCATACATTTTAGCCAATTGTTCATCAGTAGTACTATAGGGAGGGTTTAAAAAAATGATATTTCCTAATGGTCGAATTAACAAACCACGATCTAAAAAGTATTGATACGCTTCATCTCGAATCGAAGAAAAATAATCCGCATTTGTTTGTTTAATCTCAATTGCTATGATTGTGCCTAGTTGTCTTACTTCAAGTGATTTTATACCTTCTAAACTCACTTTAAATTGAGTATGTTTCGCTGAAATCCGTTGTATATTATCTTTAAATTTAGATTGTTGAGTTAATTCAATGCTTGCGCACGCTACAGCACACGCTAAAGGATTACCAGTAAAGGAATGTCCGTGTAATAATGCTTTTGTTTTTTCTTCTGCTAAAAAAGCATTAAAAATATTTTCAGTAGCAACAGTTAATCCTAAAGGTAACACACCTCCTGTCAATCCCTTAGAAAGACAAACAATATCAGGAGTTTCCGTAATATGGTTCATTGCAAACATCTCTCCTGTTCTTCCCCAACCAGTCATCACTTCATCAAAAATTACGAGAACTCCAAAAGACTTTGCTAAAGCAGTAATTTTTTGAAGAAAATCAGCTGAATACATACACATTCCTGCTGACCCTTGAATAAGGGGTTCCAAAATTATGGCTGCGAATTCATTCGTCTCAAACAAGTTTTTTGCTTGAATCAATAATCCAGTTTCTTTATCAATCGTTGGAAAGGGTAAATAATCTACTGAAAAAAACAAATGTTCAAAAGGCTCATTAAAATACCCACGTTGAGAAATACTCATTGCTCCAAAAGTATCTCCGTGGTATGCTCCTTCCAATGCTAAAATTCTCTTTTTAGGTTTATTTTGATTGAACCAATATTGAAAAGCCATCTTTAATGCAACCTCTACCGCAGTAGAACCGTCATCTGAAAAAAATACTTTACTAAAATTTTTTGGTAAAATAGATAACACTTTTTCTGATAATTCAACCGCTTTTGGGTGTGTTACTCCAGCGAAAATAACATGATCAATTGCATCAAATTGATTGATTAAGGCTTCTTTTAACTCTTTTTTGCCATGTCCGTGAATATTCACCCACCATGAAGAATTACAATCTAAATATTCTTTTCCATCTTCAGCATACAATACACTGCCTTCCGCTTTAACTATAACCAAAGGAACTGGAGCCGTTTGTATTTGAGTAAAAGGATGCCAAACGTGTTTTTTATCTGAAGAAAGTATGGTAGACATAAGCTATTAAAATTTATTCATCCTCTGTACTATCAAACAAACTCGGTTGGTTTTCATCATCGTCGTCATTATTTGTTTGTACATCCCACTCCATGGTGATTGCTTCTTCGTCTCCACCGTCAGATGTAACTGTAGCGGCCTCTTCTGGCCAGGGTTCACCTCCATCAATTTCGTGCGTAAGTATGATTTCTTTTACTTTTAATTTAGTTACCTGATTACCTTGTGCTTTTAATCCTTTCACATCAATCAAATCAGCTATATTTATCACATTATCTGGTAAGTTTTTCGTTTCTTTTAATAATTTGTTGTAAATAATTCGAACTTCCGGTCTATATGAAGTGGAAACCACATCTAAATACGAACCTTCTGATTCTGAAATGAATGATACTTTTTTATCCGAAGTTACCTCACAAAAGAAACGCTTCACAAAATGTAATTCTTTTTCAGCATCGTAATAAATCGCAGAAATCGGACGAGCTGGAACCCATTTTTCAATGTGAATCATATCTTCATCAAAGTGATTCGCTAAATCAAAACTTGTTAAACGATATTCACCTGATTTATAAAGGGTAAGTATTCTATCTGATCCTTTGAAAGAACCTAAAAACTTACCTCTACCATCATCATTTAAACGACCTACAACCGTATCGTACCAGATTTTACGAGCAGCCAATGTAGAACCACCCACTTCTTTTTGTACAATTTTCTGAACGATTTCTTTGGTCACCCGATTACCAGCTGATGAACGTGATTTGATTAATAAATCTCCAAAATCAATATCAAATCGTAATCGTTTTAGATGTGGACGAGGACGTAACATTACTGTTACAATTTCTTTCTCACCATTCGGATGAACAGAGAAATACAATAATTTACTTCCTTTTGTTCCTCTAGATAAATCGTATTCAGTATCTCGAGTGATTGAGTTTACATAAAAACGCTTCATCATTGTTGGACCACCTAATCCATCTTGATACATCATATGGTAAATAGTACGTGTATCTCCCCTTTTCCAAACGTTAGCATAAATAATTCCTTTACCAACGAATTTTTTATCAGCCACTTTGGTTACTAGCATTTTGCCAGTATTGAAAAAGATAATAATATCATCTATTTCAGAACAATCGTTTACCGCTTCCGTTTTCTTTAATCCCCAACCAATGAATCCTTCTTCTGTATCAACGTATAGTTTTCTATTTGCTATGATTACTTTGGAAGCAGCAATATTATCAAAGATTTTAATCTCTGTTTTTCGTTCTTTACCTTCTCCAAAACGTTTCTTCAAATCTTTGTAATAATCAATAGCATACTCAATTAAGTTTGCCAAACGATCTTTTACATATTCCATCTCTTCCTCTAACTTCACTATCGCATCATCCGCTTTATCGCTATCAAAACGAGTAATACGAATCATTTGAATTTGAGTTAGTTTAAACAAGTCATCTGTAGTGATTTCACGAACAAATTTGTCTTTAAATGGCTCAAAACGTTTAAATAAATATCCATATAAACTTTCTCTATCCGAATATAATTTAAAGTCAATGTACATTTCTTCTTGAATGAAAATTTTCTCTAGAGTTGAGAAATGCCATTGTTGCATCAATTCTTGTAAACGAATTTCTAATTCCCATTTTAAAAGTTGAACTGTATTATCAGTATTAACTCTCAAAATTTCACTCACACCAATAAATCGAGGCTTATCCCCATCAATGATTGAAGCGTTTGGAGAAATAGAAACTTCACAATCCGTAAAAGCATATAATGCATCTAAGGTCTTATCTGGGGAAACACCTGGATGTAAGTGAATTAAAATCTCCGCATTTGCAGATGTGTTATCCTCAATCTTACGAACCTTTATTTTTCCTTTATCATTTGCTTTGATTATACTTTCAATCAAAGAACCCGTGTTGGTACCAAAAGGAATTTCAGTTACCATCAAGGTTTTATTATCCACTTTTTTGATTTTAGCACGAACTCGTACTTTTCCACCACGTAACCCATCATTATAATTACTGAAATCAGCCATCCCCCCTGTTAAAAAGTCAGGAAAGATTTCCACTTTTTTTCCACGTAAATGATTTATTGATTGATCGATTAATTCTATAAAGTTATGTGGTAAAATTTTACAAGCCATCCCTACTGCAATCCCCTCCGTTCCTTGAGCTAATAAAAGCGGGAATTTTACAGGGAAATTTTCAGGTTCTTTATTACGACCGTCGTAAGATGATAACCAATTGGTTGTCTTAGGGTTAAATACAACATGGTTAGCAAATTTGGATAAACGTGCTTCAATATAACGAGGAGCGGCAGCACCATCACCCGTTAACGTATTTCCCCAGTTACCTTGGCAATCAATTAATAATTCCTTTTGACCTACTTGTACCAAAGCATCTCCAATAGATGCATCCCCGTGAGGGTGATACTTCATTGTATTTCCAATGATATTCGCTACTTTATTGTAACGACCATCATCCATTTCCTTCATTGAGTGAAGAATACGACGTTGTACTGGTTTTAAACCATCATACAAAGATGGTACAGCACGTTCTAAAATTACATAAGAAGCATAATCTAGAAACCAATTTTCATATAAACCATTAAGAGGTATAATCTTATCGTCTAAATCTGCTTTTTCAAAAGGATTATGTTGAGCTTCTTGCTCTTCATTTCCATCTTGTATATCTTCAATCTCGTCTTCTGCCATAACTTAATTAGGATGCTTTTTCAATATCTGAAGAAGATTCTTTGTCTTTAGCAATCTCCTCTTCCAAATCTTTTTCTACACGTAAATTATCGATGATAAAATCTTGTCTTTCAGGAGTGTTTTTCCCCATGAAATATGATAAAATCTCATCTATTGAAGCTTCTTTTGAAAGGATAACGGGTTCCAAACGAATATCTTCACCAATAAAATGTTTAAACTCATCAGGAGAAATTTCACCTAAACCTTTAAATCGGGTAATTTCAGGATTTTTACCTAATTCAGCAATTGCATTTCTACGTTCCTCCTCTGAATAACAATAAATAGTTTTCTTTTTATTTCTAACCCTAAACAAAGGTGTTTGAAGGACATATACATGGTTACGTTTCACCAAATCCGGAAAAAATTGTAAGAAGAAAGTTAATAAAAGTAAACGAATGTGCATTCCATCAACATCAGCATCTGTAGCAATTACGATACGATTGTAACGCAAGTTATCCATATCCTCCTCAATATCTAATGCCGCTTGAACTAGGTTAAACTCTTCGTTTTCATATACCACTTTCTTTGTTAAGCCATAACAATTTAAAGGCTTACCACGCAAAGAAAAAACCGCTTGGGTGTTAACATCTCTTGATTTGGTAATAGAACCACTAGCAGAATCTCCCTCAGTAATAAATAAGGTTGTTTCTTCTCTTCGTTCGTCTTTTAAATCCGTATAATGTACACGGCAATCTCTTAGTTTTTTATTGTGAAGGTTTGCTTTTTTAGCGCGTTCTCTTGCTAATTTACGAATACCAGACAATTCCTTACGTTCTCTTTCCG
The DNA here is from genome assembly GCA_947458955.1 of Flavobacteriia bacterium. Lineage (GTDB taxonomy): Bacteria > Bacteroidota > Bacteroidia > Flavobacteriales_D > Crocinitomicaceae > CANHVK01. The sequence continues at coordinate 16,666 of CANGZT010000011.1, forward strand.
ATTGTTTGATTTTCTTCTCAAGCGTATCGGCTACGTCTGGATTTCTATGTAAATAGTTATCTAATTTTTCTTTTAAAAAGTCATTGATAAATGAACGCATGGATTGTCCGCCAGGTTCAATTTCTTGTGATCCTAATTTCGTTTTCGTTTGAGATTCAAAAACTGGCTCAATAACTTTTACAGCAATCGCAGCTACTATCGATTGACGAATATCTGCAGCATCGTAATTTTTATTGTAAAAATCTCGAATTACTTTCGCAACAGCTTCTCTAAAAGCACTTTGATGAGTACCGCCTTGAGTAGTATGTTGACCATTTACAAATGAATAATAATCCTCACCATAGGTTTTTCCATGAGTGAATGCTACTTCGATATCCTCTCCTTCTAAATGAATAATTGGATAAAGAGGGTCCCCATCCATATTGTTATCTAATAAGTCTTTTAGACCATCTTTAGATTGGTATTTCTCACCATTGTAATAGATAGCCAATCCACGATTCAAATAACAATAATTCCAAAACATCTTAATTAAATAAGGTGCTTTGAAAGCGTATTTTTTAAAGATTGTATCGTCTGGATAAAACTCTACATAGGTTCCATTTTGTTCGGTAGTTTCAGACAAAGCTTCTTCAGAAACTAATTCACCACGCTCAAAAGTTGCACCCTTTTTTTGACCATCCCTAACGGAATAAACCATGAAATAAGAACTCAATGCATTTACTGCTTTGGTTCCAACACCATTCAGACCAACCGATTTTTTAAATGCTTTTGAGTCATACTTACCTCCAGTATTCATTTTGGAAACAACCTCTACCACTTTTCCAAGAGGAATACCTCGACCATAATCACGTACACATACCTTTCCATCTTTGATTTTAATATCGACACGCTTTCCATTCCCCATCACAAATTCATCGATACAGTTATCTACTACCTCTTTCACTAGGATATAGATACCATCATCTGCAGCTGCACCATCTCCTAATTTACCGATATACATACCAGGTCGTAATCTGATATGTTCTTTCCAATCGAGTGACCGAATATTATCTTCAGTGTATTGATTTTCTGCCATAATTATGCATTATATCTCAAATTACAAAAATAAAGGTAAAGCTTTGAATACAAACTGCTGTTTTCAATACTTTTAAACGTTAATATGTTTAAAATCTTAGCTTTTTTAAACCAATTAGATGATTAGATTCAGATTATTAATAAATTTGAACTTTTATTAAATACCTGTAAATCTATAGGGAATAAAATCGAAACTAATTATGAAAAACATTTTTTCAATTCTTATCTTTTCTATATTATTTTTTTCTTGTAACAAAATTGATACAACACAAAATACAATTGATGATCAACTCATTTCTGAATATTTATCATCAAAAAAAATAAATGCAATCAAAACAAATTCAGGACTTTATTACATTTTAGATTCAATTGGTCAGGGAAAAAAAGTGAATCCAACAAATACTATTTATGTGAAATATACTGGAAAACTAATAAATGATTCGATATTTGATCAAAGCCTAAATGGTACATATTTGTCGTTAAAAACAGCTATAAATGGTTTTCGTGAAGGAGCTAGTTATTTTAACGTCGGAGGAAAAGGACGATTATTTATACCTTCAAAATTAGCCTATGGTAAAAATTCAGTCGGAAAAGTCCCTGCAAATTCCGTTTTGATTTTTGATATCGAAATTATTGAAATTCAATAAACCTCTTCATCTCGTTTCTTAATAAAACGCTTTTGTTCACTAGTGAGAACTAAAGATTTGTTTCTAGCAACATTTATATATTTTAGACTAGGTATTTGTGTTAGATTTTGAGGGATTTTTTTGAGTTTATTACCTTCCAAATCTATTTTTACTAATAAACTCAATTCAACCATTGTCTCAGGTAAAGAATTTAGCTCATTTTCATTCATGTAAATTTCTTTCAAGTTTGATAATCTGGTTATTGACTCAGGAAGTGTAGTTAATTTATTATATCCTAGGTTTAATCTTTCTAAATTATGTAATCGTAATATTGTTTCAGGGAATATAGTTAATTCTAAAAAAGCAATTTCCAAATCTTTTAATTCACTTAATTCACCAATCTTTTCATCAATGTTTAACAATGGATTAAAACTTAAATTGAGGTAATCTAATGATTTTAAACGCTTTATTTCAGGGGTCAATTCTTTTATTCCATTTTCTTGTAAATCTAACCGTACCAAGGTTTTTATCAAACCTAATTCATCAGGAAAAATAGTGATTTTATTCCTTGATAGATTTAATGTTTTTAAATTAGTTAAATAACTAAGCTCTTTAGGGAACAAAGTAAACTTATTTATATTTAAAACAATACCCTCAAGTTTACTTAACCCACTTAAAGACATTGGTAGTGAATTCAAACGATTATTACCTAATTCTAACCAAAACAAGTTAGTTAAAAGTCCAAAATTATCTGGCAATTTGACAATCTTGTTTATTGATAAATCAAGCTCTCTTAAACTTGACATATAACAGATTGAATTGGGAAGATAAACCAAGTTATTGTGACTTAGATTTAAAGTTTTCAACTTGGTTAAGTTACCAATAGATTCTGGCAATCTATTAATATTGTTATAATTAGCGTGTATAAATGTAAGATTTGTTAATTTACCAATAACTTCAGGTAAACTTGAAATCTTATTTTGTGCAATATTTAGTTCTTCTAAATTTATCAAACGACCTATATCGTCTGGTAATTTTTTAATTCGTGAATAACTTAAATCTAACTTATATACATCTTGAGGATGTTTTAATGCTTCTTTAAGTGAAGTATACACTTTATTCTTTTGTGCATATAAACACAAATTTTGTAAACAAATCAATATGAAAATGAATTTTTTCATAAAGTGAATTTACAAAAATTTTACGTATTTAAACATACAAAATTAAGTTAATTTACACCATATCCTTTAATCAACCCTTTTTCAGTTTTTGGAACAAAAAACAACAAAATTATACCGATGCAAAAAAATATAGCTATTGAAACTACTGAATAGCGTAAAGAATGAGTAAAATGTTCTACCAATCCAAAGAAAAAAGTCCCTAATACAATACCCATTTTTTCTGTTGCATCATAAAATGAAAAATAACTAGCATGACTTCGAGTCTCAGGTAAAAATTTAGAATAGGTCGAACGAGCAATAGCTTGAATCCCACCCATAACTAAACCTACAAATGAAGCTAAAATATAAAACTCAATAGGTTTAGTAATATAAAAGGCACCATAACAAATTCCAATCCAAATAATTACTGTTACAATTAACGTTTTGACATTCCCAATTTTAGCTGACAATTTAGACATTAAATACGCTCCAACTGCACCCAATATTTGAATTAACAAAATGGCAATAATCAATCCAGAAGAATCATTATCACTAGGCCATTCTATTTCCTTTTTTGCAAAAATAGTGGCCATTAACATCACTGTTTGAACACCCGTATTAAAAAAGAAAAACGCAAAAAGATAGCGTTTCAATCTATGTGTTAATTTAAACTCTTTAAATACAAATCCTAGCTCTCTAAATCCTCTCCAAATCCCTGCTTTTGGCTTACGACCATAGACATTATTTGGTAATACTCGGTAGGTTATCTGACTAAAACCAATCCACCAAACTCCTACAAAAACAAAACACCAATGTACGGGTAGTTTAAATACCTGAATCCAAACTAAACATATAATCAACAACAACATAGATCCAATATACCCCATACTAAATCCTTTTGCTGAAATTCTATCATGCTCTTCTGGCTCAGCTATTTCGGGTAGAAAAGAATTATAAAAAACCAAACTGTTCCAAAAACCAATACTTGCTAAAAACAAAGAGAGCATTCCGATCTCAATATAATTAGGATTAAACCAATATAAGGAAACACAAGAAATAGCTCCAAAATAACAAAAGAATTTTAAAAACTTCTTTTTACTTCCTTTGTAATCAGCAATTCCGGAAAGCATCGGTGATAAAATTGTCACTACTAAAAAAGATGCTGATAATACAAATGACATCAATACTGAATTCGATAAATGCACGCCAAAGAAATTTACTATAACTTCAACGTTATCTGGTAATTTCATTTCCTTGGCGATAGAAATATCTTTTTTAAAATATTGAGATTTAAAGTGATTTGTAGTAACAGTATCATAAAAGATTGGAAAGATAGCCGATGATATAACTAAATTATATACAGAATTAGCCCAATCGTAAAAAATCCATCCTTTAATTACTTTTTTATCTCCCTTTTGTATTGCTGATTTAGCCATACTTAATGTTTTGTGACGTAGTCTTCTAAATAACTAAACCCTGGCATTAACTCACCATCTAAATTAGTTTCACTACCTCTTTCGATTATTCGATCAGGATCTCCATTAAAAAAGTGAGGTAAAACAAACTGAATAAAATCATTACCAAAATCTTCTGAAGCATCTTTAGGAAGTTCACATGGTAAATTATCAACTGCCATAACCGCTATAGCATCTTTATCAGTAAAATCTACCTCAGATTGAGTTAATGGATTGTACCCGTAAATCGGATCTTTAATTGTACTTGGTCTTAAAGTAGTTGCAATAGGGCCAGCAATATCACATGAAATATCAGCAACCACACTTAAACGTACATTATTGTTTAACAAATCATCGTTCTCTAATATATTAGGTGATTTGTTAGACCAAAAATGACACGCGATATACATATCTGATTGCTTTGCATAAGAGGGAAAAACAGACTTATATCGCTCCGGGTTAGTGTAAAAATCTTTTTTATCAAACTCTTGTCCATCTTTGCGAGCGAAATAATCACTTACCTCTAAATGTGTAAATACTGCCTGGTTATATTCATTATTATATTCTTCCGGTGCAACTTCCATAATTGGTAACAAATGAAGAATTTCTCTTGCTCCAAAACCTACTCTACCAAAACCAGTTACTACAACTTTTGTGTTTGGTGGTAAAACAACTTTCTTCAATTCTTCCTCAAGTTCAACTCGATCATGACACTCCGTTGCTTTTTTAATTGTAAATAAATTATGCTTAAGTCCAAATGCTCGAAAACCATTATAACAACCAACTATTCCAGCATAACGACCAAAACCTATCAATCGCTTACCAACTTTATTCTTTAAAACCTCATAATCAATTAATTGTATTTTTTTATCAAGTATTTCTTGTAGTAACTTACGATTATAAGTTTGTTTTTTAATAGTGTGAGAAAAAAACATGAATTTTTTGTGAGGTATCAGCGCGTCGACAGGTACTTCTTTTACCCCCATAATTAAGTCACAATCTGACAGATCTTCTTTCACAGTGATTCCTTTTTCAGAATACATATCATCTGAAAAACAACGAATTGAACTTGGTTGTACTACAAAATCAACATTTGGATAACTCTCTTTTATTTGAGCACATTGAGTAGGTGTTAAAGGCACTCTAAAATCAGGTGGCACTTTTCCTTCTCTTATAATTCCTATTTTAAATTTTTTCATAATCTTATAATTTTGAACCTATTGGTTGAGGTAATAAAAAGTTATCTATAAATTCTCGAATGCAACCATGACCACCTTTACTAGATAAAATCAAATCAACATGTTTTTTAACAACTTGAACTGCATCTGAAGGACAAGCAGAAAATCCAGCTTTTTTCATGATTGGTAAATCATTTACATCGTCACCTATGATTGCAACTTGGTTTATTGTAATTCCTAATTCTTCTAACCATGTTTCTAAGACAGATATTTTAGAATCTCTACCTACATAACAACGTGTTATACCGAGCATTTCTGCACGATTTCGAACAGCATTTTCTTTAAAAGCAGATGAAATAATTCCTACTTCAACAAGTTTGGTTTTGGTCAACTCAATGATACCCATTCCATCTTTCGTATTGAATTTCTTAAATTGATCATCATTTTCAGTAAAATACATGCCGCCATCTGTCATGACACCATCTACATCTAAAATCAACAATTTAATAGGTGCTAATTTTTCAATGTGAAAATCAGATTTATATAAAGGTTTAAAAAGTAATGCCTCTAAATCTAGTTCATATTCTTCGCAAATAGCCTCTAATTCAACCAATGGAATCTCAGTGATACTATCTACTTGAAAATCTGTTAAAAACAATTCGTAATCTAAACCAAATTTAGTACAAAGCCCTCTTATATTTTGTTCTAAAAACACCATATTACAAAATGTTGTAACCTACGCTTGAAGCAACAGGTTTTAAACTTGAAATTAAAGATTCAAATTGTGTGTGATTTAATTGTTGTGAAGCATCAGATTTGGCTACACTTGGATCTGGATGCGCTTCGATTAGTAATCCATCTATTCCCATAGCTACACACGCTCTTGCTAAATCAGGAACTCCGTAAGCATACCCCATAGCATGACTTGGATCTAAAATAATCGGTAAATTCGTATGTTCTTTTAACCACGCTACTCCACATAAATCTAGTGTAAAACGGGTTCCAGTTTCAAAAGTTCGAATACCTCTTTCACACAAAATTACGTTCGGATTTCCCCCTGCTAAAACAAACTCTGCGGCTTGAACAAATTCTTGTAGCGTAGTGCCAAATCCTCTTTTAATCAAAACTGGTTTCTGTGTTTTAGCACAAGCTCTCAAAATTCCTTGATCATACATCGCTTTTGCTCCAACCTGAATCACATCAGAATATTCGATAATTTCGTCAATATGACTTGCGTCTCTAGCTTCTGTGATAACAGTTAAACCAAACTGCTCTCTCATTTGTGCTAATAATTTAAGTCCATCTAAACCTAAACCTTGAAAACTATAAGGGCTCGTTCTTGGCTTATAACAACCTCCACGCAATACTTGAAGACCTAAATCTTTAATAAACTTAGCAGATGTTGTTATTTGTTCTTCACTCTCTACAGAACATGGTCCACCGATGATAACTGTATTTTTTGTATTTCCTCCAATGACAACATTACCAATCTTCACCTCGCGTCTTGTTTTCAAAAACTTACTTGATGCAAGTTGTAAATCATTAGGAAAAACCCAATAATTTTCAGTTACTTCAATCAAATCTACAGGCAATTCTTTTACACCTGAGCCAGTGATTAAATATGATTTATCATTAAATGAAATGTGAAATGCTTTTATATCCATTGCTAACTTTTCAGCATTTATTTTAGCAATTGTTGATTTTAATTCAATTATCATAACTCTCCTCGAATAAGATTTACAAAAGTAATAATTCCAACTGCATTATTTTCATCGTCCCAAACAGGAAGATATGTAATCGGAAATGGTTTATTTTTAATTAGTTGTAACATTTCGTTTACAGTAGTATTTTCATTTAAACCTACTGCATTAGAATTTATAAGTCCAGTAAGATTGATATTAGGTAAATGATCAAATTCGTGTATCAAAATCTTTCTAACATCTGCATTGGATACTAAACCTTTGTATTTTCTATGTTGATCTATCACTAAACAAAAACCTAATCTACCCTTTTCTATACATTCTAAAACTGATTTTAAAGATATATTAGTTTCATCAATGACAGGTGTCTCAGAAATCGGAATCATAAAATCTTTTATCTGAAAATGTGATTCTAAACTTCGCTTTGTTAAATTCATGAGTGCTTGTCCAATACTAGGTTCGTTAAATAAATAAGAACCAGATACAGAACTACTTACCCCCATCGTTCTTAGAATAAAAGAAACTTCCCCATTTACCCCTCCATCGACGTGTATCGATTTTGATGGATACTTTTTCTGAAAATCTCTGATTTTTTTAAAATTTATAGGATCAAATTTCCCACCACTTTGACCTGGAACTGTCGCCATGAATAAGATAAAATCAAAATCTTGAAATTCATCAAAAACATCAATATGAGTAGGTGTTACTATAGCTAGACCTTTTTTAGCTGTTAAAACTGAAGGAAGCGTTAATTTTTCCTTTAAATCTTCATACTGAAAAGTGAGGTATTCTACAGGATTTTTTTCTAATAAATCATAATACTTTGAGGGATTTTCAGTAATAATATGTAAATCAATCGGTAGAGAACACCATTCTCGAATCAAAGCAATATCTTCAAAAACAGAAAGATCATCATTACAATCAATGTGAAGCAAATCAACTTGATGACTAACTAAGTCAGAAATAACATCTTTTAAAGGCCTTTTTTTATCACTGTAAATGGATGCTGAAATTTTCATTCAATATTTGTTGTTTTAATAAGCATCAATATATATGTAAATCAATAAATTAAAAATTAATTATTTACTTAAAATTGAAAGAATAAAGATAATATTAAAAAGATACTTACACATTCAATTCATTACTTTTTGAGATGAAAAAAAGAATTTTACAACTTAAAATCTTATAAACTCTTACTTTTGATAAAAAATGAAAGTATGCTTCACTTGAAAAATGCAACCTATATCGGTAGTAAAAAAAGACAGAGTCTATTTGATTTAGAAATACCCGTTGACTTTAATGGAAATTTAATTGTTTTTATTCATGGTTATATGGGATTTAAAGATTGGGGAGCATGGAATTTATTTGAAAAATCATTTACAAATCAAGGGGTTGGATTCTGTAAATTCAATTTTTCTCACAATGGAGGAACAACAACAAACGGAATTGATTTCCCAGATTTAGAAGCCTTTGCAAACAACACTTACAGTAAAGAAAAAAAAGATGTGATTTTCCTATTAAATGAAATCGAAAAACACATTCCTAAAAATACTTTTATTCATCTAATGGGACATAGTCGTGGAGGTGGTATTGCATTATTAAATCACAACGATGAACGCGTAAAATCTATAATCACTTTAGCTGCAATATCTTCAATTTCAAAACGTTTTGAAGATAAAAATATGCTTCAATCTTGGAAAGAAATTGGTGTTAGACATGTTCAAAACCAACGCACTAAGCAACAAATGCCTCATAATTATATTCAATATTTAGATTACATTGAATTTCAAGATGAACTCAATATTGAAAAGGCATGTAAAACATTAAACAAACCCAATTTAGTAATTCATGGAGACAAAGATACTTCCGTCTTAATTGATGAAGGTGTTGAGATAGCTACGTGGACAAATTCACCTTTATATACAATCGAAGGTGCAGATCATGTATTTGGAAGTTCACATCCCTGGCCTCATAACGAATTACCAGAAAAATTAAAGGAAATTGTTGATTTAGTAAGTGCTTTTATCTTAAAACAGAAAAATGATAAATCAATTATTGAAAATGAGGCCTTAATGTTTCAATTAACAGAATTGTCTAAAGTTGATGGTGAAATTAAAGAGATGGAATTTGGCTTTTTACTACAAATCGCTCATCAACTAGGACTTACCAAAGAGGAGTTGATGGAATTATTTGAAAAAAAAATCAATCATACACCTCCTAAAAATGAATTAGAAAGAATTGTTCAATTCTATCGTTTGTGTTTGTTAATGTTTGTTGATAACGAATTACATCATGATGAATTGAAAGCGCTACGAAACACGGCAATAAAAATGGGATTACAACCTCAAGCTACTGAACAAGTAATTAGTTGGTTAGAAAATCATCCTGGTCAGAGTATGCCAACAAATCAATTGATTAAAATATTTCAAACTAATTTTAACTAAAACGGATTAAAATAGTGCCTATTAAGCTTTTGAATAGAAATATTATTAACCTTTTTCTGATTTTTTTATTCAATTTTTTCATTTCCCATAACTTTGGTCATACAAGGTCTTTTTATGTTTCTCTAAAAGGAAAAAATACAAATACGGGTAGTTTTAAAAACCCTTTTTATTCTATTCAATTTGCTTCAAACAAACTAAAACCTGGTGATACCTTATTCATTCGAGGTGGAGTATATACTGAAAATTGTAATCTTAAAATATTCGGCACAAAAGAAAACCGAATATTTATTCAAAACTTTAAAAAAGAAAGAGTTGAATTTAAAACTAGAAGCTACAATTTAATTTGGAAGCCATTTAAAAAACACATTTATAGGGCCAAAATCAATTCAAAAATTACACAGGTGTTTTTATTGGATAAACCTGTAATGCAAGCAAGTTTCCCAAATATCAAGGAAGGAGAAATGTTAAAAGACAAATGGCTAAATGTATATTCAAATGCTGAAAAAGAAATCAGATTCAAAACACATAAAATTATCAATTTCAAAAACTCGAAATTTATTGGTTTATGCGGAAGAGGTACTATTGCGATTACTGGTAAAGTAATCAAACAATCTAAGAATTTAGTAACATTGTCTAATAAGGATTTTTACTGGAATAATAAATATAAGACTGCATATTTAGGAAAAGGAAAAGGATATTTCGTAGGGAATTTTTCATTTTTAGACACATTAAATGAATGGTATTCAACAGATAAATATATTTATTGGTATGGAAAACCTCCACTTAAAAAAAGAATCAGATATAGAACAGAAAATGATCAATTTATTTTAAACCAATGTAAATTCATCACAATAAAGGGATTACATTTTATGGGGAAATTGATCTCATTTGATAATTCCTCCAATTGTAACCTAGTTAATTCGGAAATTAATTACCCTACTCCATTTTTTGATTTTGAATATAGTTTCGATAGAGGTTTTAATCCAGTAAACGATTCCTCTATTTATTGGAGAGGAAAAGGAGTAATTCTAAATGGTAAGTTAAATCAAATAAAAAGTTCAATCATTCAACATTCTTGGGGTGATGGTGTTACTACTTTTGGAACAAATAATACTGTATATAATTCGATTTTACGTGACTGTAATTGGATGGGAACAGATGCAGCAGCATTAAATTTTTATGGTACAAATCATAAGGTAAAATATTGTTATTTGTCTAAAACTGGGCGATCTGTTGTTCTTCATTCTAATTCTAAAAATTGTAAGATATTATTCAATGAAATTTGTGAAGGGGGATATTTATGCGATGATTTAGGTCTTACTTATAATTATGGAACTGATGGTGGTGGAACTGAAATTGCATACAATTGGTTGCATCATAACAGAGCACCACATTATGGTTCTGGTATATATTTAGATAATGGAAATGCCAATTTTAATGTACATAACAATGTCATTTGGAAATGTTTTGTTGGTTTGACTTTGAACGAAACCGCATCAAATAATCGAATTTATAACAATACTTTTATAAAAAATAAGTATACTATGGGTAGCGCTTGGTTTTCTGAATATGCACCCAAAATTGTAAATGTTACTACGTTCAACAACATTACTGATAGCGAACTCAAATCTAGAGACCAACAACCCTTCTATGGCACGAAACAAAGTAACAATTTGATTATTCCTCATCTATCAAATTTTATGATTAACCCTTATGAATTCGACTTTAAAATCAATACAGAAAAATTAAAAATCGCAAAAAATACAGGTGCTTATGCTAAAACAAAATCTTGGAAAGCAGGTTTAATTAATAATGAAAATGACCACAGAAAAGCAAGGTCAAGATTTTCAGATAATTTGTTAAAAACACTTTCATACCTTATTTTACTAACCATTTTTATTTTAATTATTTCAAAATGTAAATTTTACCAAATTCAAAATTTTAATTCATTTATTTTATTCGGTATTGTAACTTGTTCTGGATTTATTTATTGGTTAGTTTATTCCATAGTTTTCACAAATCGAGAAACAGCAGAAATCTTCAAACATTTCGATGATGCCAATTTGTTTTACATAAATATTTTTTCATCAAATCCAAAAGCATATTTTCAATTTTTAGTAAATGGACAGACAAATACTGAGATAAAAGAATTGTTAGTTCAAACTAATTATTGGTATAAGAATCCCTCTTCTTTTTTTGATGAAAATCATTTTTTAATCAAATTACATGCCTGGTTCCTTCCAATTTCCTTTGGTAACATCTTTTCGCATTTACTCCTTTTTTCATTTATAGGTTTGCATGGTTTTATTATTATTTTCAAATACTTAGATAAAAATATAATTCAAAATTTTAAATCCCTCTTTATTATTCCATCGGTTTGGTTAATATCTTCCTCTTGTACAAAAGATGCAATAATCTTCACTTCAATTGCTAGTTTGATCTACATCCTGGATAAATTTCAATACAAAAAAACTATTTTTTGGTTGGTTTTCATTTGCTCAAGCTTTTTCTTAATCGAATTGAGATCATATATTTTTATAAGTTTTATTCCTTTTATTACGATTGTTTTCCTTGAAAAAGGGATTAAAAAACAATTTAATTTCTTAATATCTTTTGGTATTTACCTATTCTTTTTTATTGCAATTCTTCAAATTAAAGAGATTGATCTTTTTCAAACATTAAAATTCAAGCAAAATGATTTAATTCTAGTCGCAAAGGAAATGCATGCTAGCACTTATTTTAAAATCGATATATTAAATCAACCAATTGATCTTTTATTAAATTGTTTTACTGGTTTATATAATTCTCTTCTATATCCATTAATTTTTAGTTTTGATAAAGTAGAATCGATTTACATGTCTATTGAAAATTGGATTATATTATTTTTAATAATTTACAGACTATATTACATCTTTTACAAAAAACAAAAAATAAACAGTAATCTATTCTTCTTCTGTATTTTAACACTATTATTTATCGGTTGGACCGTTCCAATGTCAGGAGTAATAATTCGTTTGAGAGCAGTTATTCTTCCGTTTCTACTAATGTCATTTATAAGTAAGGGTGGTCAAAATAGTTGATTAAGTAATTCATCATTTATATTGTGCTTACCTTGAAAAGTATGTGTTTTAATACCATAACTTTGATATAGCGAAATATATTCATCAATGGATTCTTTTGTGAAATAAGGGTCTTCCATACCAACAACAAAATGAAAACCAGAATAATTACTCAAATTTTGAAAAGGAACATCATTTGGAAAAACACTCGCCCAAAGAACACATAAATCAAAATATGTATGATGTTTTTCATAAAATCGGGTGGCTGTTGCACCTCCTTGTGAAAACCCTAACAAACTTATTTTTTTAAATTCTTTAATCTTAACAAATGATTCAACCAATTTTTTCAGATACATTAAATTATCTTCAATATCGTCTAATCTTGCCTCTTTAGTCATCCAAGAGGCTCCTACTCTTCCTGACGTTCCCTCTAAATAAAATCGATGGGGTCCTTCTGGAGCAACAACGAAATAACCCTTATCAACCAAAGACTGAAATTTACGAATGAAGAATTGAGGTAACTGACCATAACCATGTAATACAAAAAGTATTTTATCAGAATGATCTAATTCACCCAAAGTGTAATAACGGGTTGTTTTCTCAATATTGAAAGAATATTCTTTCATTTTAATCGTTTGTAGAATATTTTAAAGTTCTTTTATCAAAAAAGAAACGATATAATTTAGATCCTTCCTTTTCGATTATAGGCTTATAATTATAAATATCTTTGACAATTGGTGTGTAATTTTTGATTTTACCTTTATAAATTACAATGTCTTTAAACTCATTGTATGACCCTTTTTCATATTCAATAAAATTAGCTTCCGGATTATTTGTTCCGATTGCATCGAATAACTTCCATTGAAACATCAACTGAATATTTCCATTTGACATTAAATAAAAATTTTTAAACGCAGAATTTCTAATTCGATAAGTAATAGTTATGTCTTTAAAAAATTCAGATTGAATATTTTCGAGATTTAATTCTAGTGGTACTTGTGGACTAGAAGCAACAGCAATCGGATTCGAGATTTCATCTG
>CANGZT010000012.1 GCA_947458955.1 Flavobacteriia bacterium
AAGAAACTTAAAAAAGAAAAAGAATTACCTCCGATTTCAGAAGAAGAAATTCCTTTTGAGATTCCTGAACACTGGACGTGGTGTAGGTTGGGGGAAGTCGCTTATATTACAAGTGGTAGTACACCTTCAAAGGATGCATTTGTAGAAGACGGAATTCCTTATTTAAAAATGTATAACTTAAGAAACCAAAAAATAGATTTCCAATATAAACCACAATATATAAAGGAAGAAGTACATAATGGTCAATTAAAAAGATGCAGAGCTTATTCAGGTGATGTTATAATGAATATTGTAGGACCACCATTGGGTAAAATAGCGGTTATCCCTGAAAATCTGCCTGAATGTAATTTTAATCAAGCAGCAGTATTGATTCGACCTTTAATAAAAAGTATGAATTTCTTTATTTTTTGGTATTTAAACGAAATGAGTGAAATTAATGCTATTGACACAAAAGGAGTAGCTGGGCAAGCAAATATTTCGGTAACCCAATCTCATAATATGAAAATACCACTACCACCACTAAACGAACAACAACAAATCGTAACCAAATTGGATGAACTAATGGCATTTTGTGATGGTTTAGAGGAAAGTGTAAAGGCAAGTCAAGGAGTAAATGAGAAATTGTTACAAGAGGTGTTGAGAGAGGCGTTGCAGGGGGAGGGAGATGTTCGAAAAGTTGTTGAAGAATAAAAAAATATATAATGGCATTGTTCACTTTTTGGCAAGGAGAATGGAAAAAAATTCAAATACCTAAATCATTAAAAACTGATATTGAAGGTTTCGGATTTCTTACAAATTTATATCATGAAATTAAAGGTAACAAAAAGATTATTTTTGATTTTTCAAATTGTGAATGGCTTGAAGCTAATTTATGTGCAATATTAGGTTCGATTGTACTAATTTATCAAAAACAAAAAGTCCAATTTAAAATTGAAAATATTGAAAAACAATCTTTTCTTCAAAATACTTTTGAAAATAATGGTTTTTTAAAACTTTTTGACAATACAATAACTAACTTAAATAAAAAACATTCTGGAATTCCATTTTCAAAATATGATATGAAAAATGAAAATGAGTTCGAAAATTACATTTATAAATATATTTTATCAGCATCTAAAATACCAGAAATGTCTGAAGGTGCAAAAAGGAAAATATTCAGAAGTATTTTTGAACTATTTCAAAATTCAGTAATGCATAGTGGTGCTAGTGAACTTTATGTTTGTGGCCAATATTATACTGCGAAAGCAAGAATGGCTTTAACGATGGTAGAATATGGAAAAACATTCAAGCATAACGTAACTAATCATTTAAGTATTTATAATAACTTTTCAGGAGCAGAATGTTTAAAATGGGCTGTTCAATCTGGTAATACAACAAAGAGTAAAACAGAAGCTGGAGGTTTAGGTTTAGATATTATACGTGAATTTTTAAAATTAAATCAAGGAAAATTACAAATTAATAGTGCGGATGGATATTGGGAAGAAAAAAAAGGTATTATCTTTGTTACTGACTGCGAATATACTTTTCCAGGTAGTATTGTAAATATTGAGTTTAATTTAAGAGATAAAAATTCATATATTACACATGAAGAATTTAATATTTCAGATATTTTATAAATGGAAACAATAAAAATTAAGGATATTACAAATAGCCATTTAGCTGTTTCATCTATAGATGGAGATAAAGTATTTGATATCATTGATGTCAGTTTTAAAGCAGATAAAAAAGTAGAACTAGATTTCGAAGGAATTGAATTGACAATAACAGCATTTTTAAATTCATCAATAGGCAAGTTATATTCAATTTATGATGTTGATAAAATCAAATCGTTACTTTCTATTATTAATTTAAAACAAGATGAAATAGCATTATTAAAACTTGTTATAGAAAAAGCAAAGGAAAGATTTGGGAAAGATTTATCAAACGAAAATGATTTGGTAGATGAGGCCTGAAATAATATCTCCATCTAATTTTGAACCAATTTTTTCTAATAAATTCTTTATAGATACAAATGTTTGGTTGTATCTTATATTTCCAAATCATTCAAATATTAACAAAAAAATTACAGGTCAATATTCAAATTTGTACGCAAATATTTTAAGTAAAAAATGTTTAATTGAAACATCAATAATTCAAATTTCAGAAATTGTAAATTTAATATTACAACTTGAATTTAAAGAATTCAAAAAGAAGAATTCATTTTATGGAGATTTTAAGCAATTTAGAAATAGTGAAAATTCTAAATTAGCTTTACAAAATGCACAAATTCTAGTTAATACAATCACTAAAACTTCAACAATCAGATCAGGAAATTTGACTCCTGAAGAAATTTTAAATATCTCAAATAATATAGAGAAAGCTGATTTTAATGATTTGTGTTTTGCAAAACATTGTTCAAAAGAGAATGCGATTTTGGTGACTCACGACTTTGATTTCAATGCATTAGACTCAAAATTTAAAATAGTTTCTGCAAACGAAAAATATTTATAGATATTAAACAATATTTGAAGATAACAACTGCAAGAAAATTAGACTTTTTCATCGTGGAGATAAGAAAAGTTACTTTAGAAAATGTATCGCTATTTCCCGCCATTTTACGGATAAAATAGCAATGCGTAAAAAGTTAGTAGATTATGGTGAGATGGATGTTTTGAAGAGTGATATATAAAATTCAATACCACAACAAATTCCGCACCAACCCTTTCATTCTCTCATTTTGAGAAATCATTTCGTTTACTGTTTGCTTAAATTCAGCATAGGAAAGCGCTTTTTTGCGTTTGAAAAGTGGTGTAAGGTTATCCAAATTAATTTCTTTGCTTTCAATGGATTGTGCGAAGTAAACTAAACTTCCATCTTCAGTGGCTAAACCAAGAATGGCACCGGGTAATCCAGAAACGCCATCGGGCCCACAAGTTGGGTAAATAGCCTCAGTGTACCAGGCATAAATGCGTGTTGAATCGTTTTTTTGCCAAACAGCTTTACGACAATTATAACCAGCAATTTTTCGTTTGTTTTCTGTGAATTTCCAAGGAATAGATTTAATTGAGTCTTCTACATATAGGAAGTTTCCAAGGAAATCTAATTTCATTAATCGCTCTTTCGTTTTTAAGTTTTCTTGATACGAATTTGTCGTTGTAAACCAACCCGTTCCTCGTTCTTGTGGAACGTCCAAAGCAGGAACAAAAAAAGTAGAACTATCCGTAAAATACAGTGAAAACAAATCAGTTTTGATCGTTGAACCACCTCTTCTTTCGAGCATCATTTTCATTTCTGGGTAGCGCTTTAATAAATTGATTCTACGTTCATACTGAATTACTCCTGAATGAATTTGACTATGTACCTGAAAAAAGCCAAGTAATAGAATAACGATGCTTATTGTTTTTTTAATATTTATCATTTCTTTGAGGTCTTGGCATTCCTTGTCCAAAAGGATGCATTTTAGGCATTTTAAGTTCTGGTTCTTTGGTTGGTGGATCAAATCGGTAACTCAAACGAAGCAAAAAATATTGGGTTATAATCGTATTTCTAATATCTGAAATTTGGTTGGAAGAAATTGTACGTTGAATTTGTAAATTTTGATTTAAGATATCATACGCTTCTATTCCAATGTTTAATTTCTTACTCTTAAGAACATATTTAGAAACCGTTGCATTCCAAATAGTTCTGTTGATATTAAACCCACTTGTTCTTCCAGTAGTAATTTGTTGGTTCACACTTGTGGTTATCAAGAATTTTAACTTTGGAACATTCCAAGAAATGTCAAGCGTGTTGTTATAACTGTAATACGGATTTTGTGTAAACCCTAAAGATGAACCTGTTGGTTTATTGTAAGACATCGAGCCATCTAATGAAATAGTAATGGTGTCTGTTGCATAGGAAACATTTAGAGTAGGAGTGATGGCAGTTTGATTGGTGTTGTATTGAACTTCGTTAATGATATTTTTACCAATAGAATAACTACAATCCAATCTACCAGTGAGTGTAAGATAATGTTTTGGAAATCCTTGACTAAAAGAACCATTCAACGAGAAATTTTGATTTCCGTTTACGTTCACAGTTTTAGAAATCGTTCTTCCTGAAGGATCAAATGTGAGGGAATTGGCAAAATCATTATCGATGTAATCAGCATTCGCTCTTATGAAATAATATCTACTTTCTAGATTATTGAATCTAGATAAAGAAAAATTAAATGATTGTTTGTAGGCTGGCTTTAAATCCGGATTACCTTTTGTTTGATAATTGAGGTTCGTATTACTTAAAATAGGTTGTAATTGATTAATTGTTGGAATTGGTGAACTTGTATTATAACCTAGGTTAATTCGGATGGCATTTTTTTGATTGAAACTATAACTTGCATAAGGTAGATATTGATTATCAATTAATTTAAATAAGGAATTATTGGTGTTGTTTGCGTTTGATAAATCTAGATTACGTAAAGCAGAACCTACGATGATTGTATGTGCTCCGACTTTTCGTGTAAAACTCAGCTTCCCACGATGAATGATCGTTTGTTTGGTAAAGTTTGAGCTAAAGTTTGTATCAAGTTTATTTGTTTGAATATCATAAATAGTTCGAATTTGTTTATCACTCGAAGTTGTATTCATATATTCAAAATTCACGTTAATTCGTTTTGTAATGGGCTCTGTATGAAATAAGGTAAGTGTTTGATTCAATGTTTTTTGGTTGATGTTATTTTGTTGATTTATCTGCTTAGAAAACTGATTACTAAAAGAAATGGTTCCATTATCTTGATTATCATTATAATTAACATCACTTGAGATAGAACTTTCTCGTTTTGGTTTCATGTATTTACGTTCCAATTTGAGTGTGTTTCCAAGGTTAACTTCTGTTGAAGTATCAGTAACTAAATTGGTTGTTTTCCTGAAAGGATTGAAACTATTATTTAAAAAAGAAGCGGTGTTTTTTTTGTCTGAGTTTTGTAAGGAAAATTTTATTTCAGGAATTAATTCCAAAGTCGTTAAAGAATCGAGTTTCCATTTATTTTCAATAGTTAACGTATGATTTTGCTGGCGTGTGAAATTATTCTGTTCACTTTTATTGTAATAACTTGTATCAGCAACCAAAAACTGAGTATTGTTGGATGATATATTTCTAGATTTTAAATCTCGGTATTGGTAATTTATTTCAAAAAAATGTTTGTTGTTTTTACCATAAGAATTCTTGAAACGTGCACCAGTAGTGAAATTATCTGGAAATCCATTACTTGTGTTATTCGTCTCTGTATTTAAACCATATTTATTTTGGTCTTGCCAATTAAATCCTAATCTAGGAGTATTGTTTTTCAATAAGTAAAAGGAATAATTCTTTTTATTTTGATAGCGATTGAATAAAATTTCTCCTTCATAAAATTTCATTCCGTCTGAAGCGATGGCAACTTTGCCAAAATAACCCTTTTTAGCATCTTCTTTCAATGTCAGATTCATAATTTGTTTGGCTTCTTCACCATTTTCTGTATTATTTTTCTTTTCGTAAATCTGAACATTTTGAATGGCTTTTGCTCCTAAATTTTTGGTAGCAACTGTTGGATCATTACCGAAAAATTCATCCCCATCGACATATATTTGGTCTATATCTCTTCCTTGAAATGTCACTTTTCCACGAGCATCAACCGAAACTCCTGGTAACTTTCGTAGTAAATCCTCGGCAACTGCATTTTCTCTTACTTTGAAAGAGTCAGCCACAAACACCAAAGTGTCTCCTTTATAATAAATTGGACTTTTGTTTGCATAGATGATAATCTCTTTGAGTTCTTTCGCAACATGATCAAGTTTTACCGTTGGTAGATTAATGCTTTTTTCATCTTTACTTCCAAAAACAAAAAGTTGTTGATCTTCGAATTTTGGGTGTCCTATCGTGATTTTGAATGTATCGACAGGTAAGTTTTTAAACTGAAATTCCCCTTTATGATTTGAACGTGTAAATTGTACAATGAGAGAATCTTTTGTTTTAGTTGCGATCACAATTGCTCCAGAGATCGGACTTACCGCAGCTGAATCAACTACCTTTCCATGAACTTCTAATTGAGAATATAATTTTGGTAGAAAAAAGAAAGATAAAAGAAGAATAATGTATCTCATCAACTTAAAAGCAATTAAAAAGTTTGAAAAATAATGAATTCTTTTCATCAAAGTAAAAAATTGACATTTTTTAGTAAAAAAGTAGCGTTTAAATTATAGGTCAAAAAAAAGGAAAACTAGCTTAATTTTTTTAAGTTTGCATATTAACACCAATTTAAGGATTGTATGATAAAGTTATCCGATCGTTTGTTAGCCATGGAAGAATCTGCTACTATAGCTATGTCTCGAATTTCGAGAGAGTTAAAAGCTGCAGGTAAAGATATAATTTCCTTAAGTTTAGGAGAACCAGATTTTTTTACACCAGATTTTATCAAGGATGCTGCGAAAGAAGCACTAGATCAAAATTATACTATGTATACTCCGGTTGCTGGTTATGATGATCTACGTGAGAGCATTTCGTTGAAATTCAGAAGAGATAACGGCTTGAATTATCCAAAGGATCAAATTGTAGTGTCAACGGGAGCCAAACAAGCGATTGCAAATGCAGTTCTAAGCTGTATCAATCCTGGTGATGAAGTGATTATTCCTGCACCTTATTGGGTTTCATACATTGAAATCGTGAAAGTAGCAGAAGGAATTCCGGTGATCGTTCATGCAGGTATTGAAACAGATTTTAAAATAACTTCTGAACAATTCGAAAAAGCAATTACTCCGAAAACAAAAATGATGATTTTTTCATCGCCTTGTAATCCTACAGGTTCATTATATAGTCACGATGAATTAAAAGGAATTGCTGAAGTTTTAAAGAAAAACCCTTCTATTGTTGTAATCGCTGACGAAATATATGAACATATTAATTTTGTTGGTAAACATCAAAGTTTAGCTCAATTTCCAGAAATCTTTGATCAAGTAATCACTGTAAATGGTGTATCAAAAGCTTGGGCGATGACAGGTTGGAGATTAGGATATATCGGAGCTTCAAAAATGATTGCTGACGCTTGTAACAAAGTGCAAGGTCAGTTTACTTCAGCAACTTGTTCGATAGCACAAAGAGCATCAATCGCTGCAATGAACGCTGATCCTGCAGTTTTGTCAGATATGATAGAAGCTTTTAAAAATAGACGTGATTTAGTGTTGTCTATGTTGAAAGAAATGCCTGGTGTGAAAGCAAACACCCCTGAAGGAGCATTTTATATTTTCCCTGATATTTCTGCATTCTTTGGGAAAAAATATAAAGAATATACCATAACAAATTCACAAGATCTTTGTTTATACTTATTAGCTGAGGCTTTAGTTGCATTAGTAAGTGGTGATGCTTTTGGAGCACCTGAATGCATTCGTATTTCCTATGCGGCATCTGAACAGACTTTAACAAAGGCAATGGAGAGAGTAAAAGAAGCATTAGCTAAATTGCAATAAATGGAAACTGATTTATTATTCAAACAATTTAAGCACAAACGTATTGCAATAGTTGGTGATGTGATGTTAGATGCCTACTTGATTGGAGGTGTAACACGTATCAGTCCAGAAGCCCCAGTTCCCATAGTTGGGTTATCAAAAAAAGAAAATCGTCTTGGTGGGGCAGCTAACGTTGCTTTGAATATTGTTTCTTTGGGAGCACAAGCTGTAATTTGTTCTGTGGTTGGAAATGATGTTGAAGGAGGAGAATTAATTGAATTATTTGAAAAAGAAGGAGTTTCAGCTGAGGGGATAATTCAAAGTCATGATAGAAAAACTACAGTAAAAACAAGAGTGATTGGAAATAATCAACAACTTTTACGTATCGATTCTGAACAAACTAATAATATTTCAACATCTGAGGAAACTGCTTTAATTACCAAAATTGATGCCTTGATTGAATCAGGAGTAGACGCTGTTATTTTCGAAGATTACAACAAAGGGGTACTAACTCCAACTTTAATAGCTTCTGTTTTAAAGAAATGTAAAGAAAAAAATATTCCAACAACCGTTGATCCGAAAAAAGACAATTTCTTTGCTTACAAAGGAGTGACTTTATTCAAACCTAATTTAAAAGAATTAAAAGAAGGGTTGAATCTTTCTTTTTCAATTCAGGATAGATCAGCTTTTGAGAATGCAGTTTCTGATTTAGAGGCAAAACTAGAGAATGAAAATACCTTTATTACTTTGTCAGAACACGGAGTTTTTATCAAATCAAAAACTGAAAAACACTATATCCCAGCCCATATTCGAAACATAGCTGATGTAAGTGGAGCAGGGGATACGGTAATCAGTGTTGCAACACTTTGTTTAACTGCTGGTTTACCATTGTTTCAAGTGGCAGCATTTGCAAATCTAGCTGGTGGGTTGGTGTGTGAAAAGAGTGGAGTAGTGAGTATTGAAAAAGAACAACTTGCACAAGAAATAAGATTATTAGAAACAGAAAATATCGGAGAATAATACGATGAGCGCAGAACATGTAAAACCCTATGGAGATTCAGGAAAATCTAAAAAAGAAGAAGTTGCTGAAATGTTCAATAATATATCATCTAAATACGATTTTTTAAACCACTTTTTATCATTAGGAATCGATAAATTATGGCGAAAAAAAGCGGTAAAATTGATGAAACAAGTTCAGCCGAAGCGTGTTTTAGATATGGCAACAGGAACGGGGGATTTCGCTTTAGAAAGCCTTGTTTTAAAACCGAATGAAGTTGTTGGTTTAGATATATCTGAAGGGATGCTTGAAATGGGGCGTCAAAAAATGAAGAAAAGAGGCGTAGATCATATTATTTCAATGCGCTTAGGAGATTCTGAATCCATTCCTTATGACGATAATTATTTTGATGCATTAACTGTTGGGTTTGGTGTGCGTAATTTTGAAAATCTTGAAAAAGGTTTGTCAGATATGCTACGTGTAATTAAACCAGGAGGAATGGCAGTTATTTTGGAGTTTTCTAAACCTAAGAAATTCCCAATTAAACAGTTATTTGGCTTGTATTCGAATCATATATTGCCATTTATTGGAAAAACAGTTTCTAAAGATGCTAGAGCATATACCTATTTACCTGAATCAGTAGCAGCATTTCCAGAAGGTAAAGATTTTGAGAATATACTGATTAAGTTGGGTTACAAGGATGTTAAATTAACTCCTGTTTCAGGTGGAATTGCAACAATCTACACTGGTAGGAAATAATTTCCATTTTTCCACGTTGTTTTAGACATGCGTTTTTCATCACTTATTCTATTTGTTCTATTAATTCCTTTTTGTCATTGGTCTCAACACCAACGACTTGAAAATTATAAGAATTTTGATAAAGCATTGATGCAATTTGGTGTTCAAATGGGAATGAATAATGCGAGTTTTAATCTTATTCCAATCAAAGAGGCATATTCTTTATATGGTTATCGATCAATACAGGCAAAATCTCAACCAGGTCTTACAATCGGAATGCTAACTTCTATAAAACTTGGTTCTCCCGTATTACGTTTAAGAATTATTCCTACTTTTTCCTTTCAAGAACGTGTCATCAATTATTACAGTTCACCAAAAATTCAAGAAGGAAAAGAAGAGTTTAACGAAGAACGTATTAATTCTTCTAATGTAGATTTACCTGTATTACTGCAGTTTAGAACCTTACGTTATGGAAATTTCACCTCTTATTTTATAGGAGGGGGACAATACTCAATTGATTTACAATCTACAGTAGATAAAACTCAAAATTTGGTTGATCCTTTCATCAAACTTCAAAAAAAATATTGGATGGGTCAGGCAGGAATAGGAGTTGAGTTTTTTGCAGAATATTTTAAATTCGGAATGGAGATTAAATATTCACAAGGGTTTCAAAATGTTTTAATTCAAGATAATTCTGCAGTTTCGAATCCTTTGCAAAGTTTACGAAACAACGCTTGGATATTTACGATAACATTTGAAGGAGGATTATGAGCCAATTAATTCAGATACAAATTACCCCTGAACAAGCCAAAAATGAGCTTGAAATAAAAAAAGAATTAGCTTCAGTCTTAAAAATCAAAGACCTTGATTCGTTTCAATTCAAATGGAGAAAACGTTCTTTGGATGCGCGTAAAAAACAGTTGAAAATCAATGGGACATTTGAAGTCTTTTTACAAAATGAACCACTAAACGAATCTGTTTTCACATTTGAAAAACAAGACGTTAATAATAAAGAAGTTGTACATATTGTTGGTGCCGGCCCTGCAGGATTATATGCAGCACTTCAAGCAATTCAACGAGGTGTTAAACCAATCCTTTTTGAAAGAGGAAAGGAAGTAAGAGCTAGAAGACGCGATTTAGCAGCGTTAAACAAAGATCAAATTGTAAATCCTGAATCAAATTACTGTTTTGGTGAAGGAGGTGCAGGAACGTATTCAGACGGGAAATTATACACACGCTCCAAAAAGAGAGGTGATGTAGAAAAAGCAATGCAGTGGTTGGTTGCTTTTGGTGCTGAATCAGATATTTTAGTTGACGCACATCCACATATTGGTACAAACAAATTACCTAAGCTCATAGAGAATATAAGAAATACAATCATTGAATGCGGTGGGGAGGTTTATTTTGAGTCAAAAATGACTGATATCCATGTTGAAAATGGAAAATTAGTAGGTGTTACAATAAACGGTATTTCGAAAATAGAAGTAAAAAGTTTAGTTCTTGCTACGGGACATTCTGCCCGTGATATTTTTTATTTATTACATAATCGAGGAATAAGAGTAGAAGCCAAACCTTTTGCTTTAGGTGTACGAATAGAACATGCTCAAAATCTGATTGATAAGATTCAATATCACGGTAGAGTAAATGATGAATTTGTCCCGCCAGCATCATATTCGTTGGTAGCCCAGATTGATGGGCGAGGAGTGTATTCCTTCTGTATGTGTCCTGGTGGAATTATTGCTCCTTGTGCAACAGAACAAGAAGAGGTTGTAACCAATGGTTGGTCACCTTCAAAACGCAACAATCCGTATTCAAACTCTGGAATTGTAGTAAGTATATCCCCTGATGATTTTAAAGGAAAGCAGCATCCATTTGTATGTTTAGATTTTCAAAAGTCTGTGGAGAAAGCATGTTGGGAAGCAGCAGGTAAAACACAACGTGTACCAGCGCAATGTATGAAAGATTTTGTTGATGGAAAAATATCAAAAACATTTCCGAGATCCTCTTACCAACCTGGTATCGTGAGTGTAAATTTAGATTCTGTATTACCTCCTTTCGTAGCCGAAAGATTACGAAAAGCATTTATCGAATTTGGAAGAAAAATGCCCGGTTATTTGACAAATGATGCCGTACTACATGCACCAGAATCAAGAACGAGTTCACCTGTACAAATTCCGAGAAATAAAGAAAATTTAATGCATCCAGAAGTAAGTGGTTTGTTCCCTTGTGCTGAAGGTGCTGGTTATGCTGGAGGAATAATTTCTGCTGCAATTGACGGAATGAAATGTATGGATGAAGCGATTAAATACCTCGGTATACAGATCCCAGAATAATTGCTCCAGCAGTAGCCACATTTAATGACTCTGCATGTCCAAATTTCGGAATGGTAATAGACTGATCTATGTATTTTAAGTTTGATTCACGAATGCCACTTCCTTCATTTCCAAGTAATATAATTCCTTCATTCTCAAATTGAGTTGTAAAAAGATTGTTACCGTTTAACAAAGCACCGTAAACAGGCTTGTTATTTTCAGTGAAAAAATCATCTAGATCGATATAGGTAACAGACACTCTAAAAATGGCTCCCATTGTTGCTTGTAAAACTTTTGAATTATAACAATCTACAGTGTCTTTAGAACAATAAACGTGAGAGATACCAAACCAATCAGCCATTCTAAGAATCGTGCCCAAATTTCCGGGATCTTGAACACCATCAAGAACAATTGAAAAAGGTGAAACAATCGATTTTGATGGTAAATATTTACAAACGGCTAGTGCTTTGTTTGGTGTTTTTAAAGTAGAAATACTTTTTAGCTCCAACTCACTAATCAATTCTAAATCATAACCTTCGTCTATTGAATTAAGAAAAAAATCAGAAGTGTAATAGACAGAAACTAATTGTTCTGGAATCCACTGAATAGCTTCAAGAACCATTTTTTCTCCTTCAATGATAAAAAGTTGCACTTGTTGTCTATTTTTTTTTTGTTCAAGTGACTTAATAAAGCGAATTCGATTCTTTGAAATCATTGGATTTTGCTATTTTTGTTTATTAATCAATTCCCATTGTTAAAGATCAAACTTACATATTATTTTTCGCTTTTGTTAATTTTGATTTTTACATCTTGTAGTCAATATAAGTCTCTACAAAAAAATCAAGTTTTACTTACAAATAATAAGTTTGAAATTAAAGGCGATAAATTTCTAGGTACTGAATTAAAAACATTCATTAGACAAAAACCGAACAAGCGTTTCCTTGGTTTTGCTTATGGTCTTGCAATATATAATGCAATAGATTCAACAAAAATTAATAACTCAAGGCAAAAACAAATAGCAAAATTACGTTTAAAAAACATACAACTCTACGAGAAACAAGTTAGAATAAATAAGAAAAGAAACGAAAAAGCGATTAAAAATGGCAAATTGGATTACAAATTTAAAAAAGTAATACCCTATGATACAATTAATGTAAGACTCTCATTAAGAGAATGGTTAAAGTTTCGATTTGGCGAAAAACCTGTCACTTTTGACTCTTTAGATTATAATAAAACGCTTGAGCAATTTTCGATTTATCTCAGAAAAAAAGGATATTATGATGCAAAAGTTTTTGGCGAATTGAATTATCACAAAAGAAAGCCAAAAGTTTCTGTTAAATATTTAATTCATACTGGTGAAGTATATTTAATTGATACACTTTATATAAATTCAGAAAATCAAGTATTAAATACGTTATATAATAATTTCGTTAAAGAGGAAAAAGAAAAAATCATTAGAGGCACTGTATTTGATACCGACAAATTAAATACCTATCGGGAAAATTTAAGTAAATACATGCGTAATCATGGGGTTTACGGAATGAACTCTTCTAATATTCAATTTGTTGCAGACTCAAACAAACTGTCAAGATCTGTAAAATTAAAATTAGAGTTTTCTCCACGAATTTATAAAAACAGAGCAACAGAAAAGTTAGAACCTAAAAATCATACACTTACAAAAGTCAACAATGTTTATTTTCATATCATTGATACATCTAGTGTACCATACAACTTCAAACGAAAAGTTGAAAACTTAGAGAAAACACTGATAAATAATGGTTATGTCACAACAATTGATACGGTAATTTATACAAATAATGTAGGATTAAAAGCAGAAAAATACAGAAAAAAACTTTCAGAAATATCTGACTCACTTAGAAAAACTAGAACAATTACCTTAACCTTTAATTATTCATATTGGCTGAGGCCATATGTACTTGAGGATGCAAATTTACTACAACCCAACACCTATTATAGCGAATATAATTTTGAACGTACAATATCAAATTTGAGTGATTTAAATGTATTTCAATCTATTAAACCTGAAATAATTGATTTAGGAAACGAACTAGAGATACACTATTACCTTATTCCTAAAAAGAAATTGATATATAACTTAAAACCAATCATTAAAACATCGGGAGTATTCGTAGGGGTTTCTGGTATTGCAAACTTTACAAATTTGAATCTTTTCAAAGGTTCAGAAAAAATGGTTATAGGATTTACAGGAGGATTTCAATCAATGCCAAACCCAAAATATACAAATACGAATTCTTCTGTGAATGAGAATGTTTCTCAAGTGTTCAATACTTTTGAAATAGGACCTTCAATAAAATTTGAATTACCAGGGCTATTTCCAATTTCAAGAAGCGTTTTACTGAAATCTCAAAAATCTAAAACATTACTTCAAACTTCATATGGTTTCCAGCGAAGAAATGTTTTTACTTTACAAACTTTTAGATTAAACTATATCTATAACTTTTCATTAGGAGATAAGAAAGAAATTCAATTCGGTTTCCCTGGGTTTTCTTCCATAAACTTTGTAAATTACCTAGAATTTGATGAGAATTTTAGGGCTAGCATTTATGCTAAAAATGACCCGTTCACTCAAAATTATTATATGAGTCAATTAAACTGGCAGGATTTCAAATTTATTTATCAATATCAAACTTTACAACAAAAAACAGCTGTAAACTATGCTTTTTTCAAATCTTCCTTTGACTTAGTAGGGAATTTCATTTCATTATTTAGTTCGCCAGGTAAAGAAATTTATAGTAACCAAAGAACACTACTTGGTATTCCATATTCTCAATTTTTCAGAATAGATAATGAATATGTTGCAGCTCACAAAATAAACAAAGAAACATCTTTACATGCTCGGATTCTTGCTGGAATGGGTATACCATACAAGAATTCACAGTTTTCTGTACCTTTTGATTATTCGTTTTTTGGTGGAGGGCCAAACGATATGCGAGCATGGCGTGCAGGTACTTTAGGACCTGGAGCATACAATTATTATAAAGATACAAATTTCAGTACCATGCAGCTAGGTGATATAAGATTGGGGTTTTCTTCTGAATTTAGATTTAAAATCACCAAAACTTTGAAAGGAGCTCTTTTTGTTGATGCGGGAAACATTTGGACTGCAAATACAGATGTTAAAAGACCTGGTGCGAAATTTACTAGTGAATGGTATAAGGAGATTGCAATAGCATCTGGTTTTGGTTTTCGAGCAGATTTTGATTTTTTAGTTGTACGTGTTGATTGTGGTTTTAAACTTCGAAATCCAGCTCTGAGTGATGGTCATCGTTGGTTTTTTAATAAAAAAGATGAAGAAGTTTACAAAATTATAGATGCAAATAAAAACACTTATGTAAGCCCTTTTTTACCAAGAAATATAAACGATCTATTTAATTCATTTAGATTGGGAATTGGTTATCCTTTTTAATTATTACGGTATTAATTTTCTTAAAAGTTTAAATCAAGAAATGCAATGACAATGAAATCCAATAATATTTTTGATTCCATTCCAAAAAATGCTAAAAAAATCCAACTATCAGATAACCTTACCGGTTTCCCTGACGAATTATTTAGATTTAAAGACACTTTAGAAATACTTGATTTATCGAGAAATAAATTAAGTGAATTACCAAAAAACTTTAAAGAATTTCAAAAATTAAAAATTGCGTTTTTCTCTGAAAATGAATTCGAGGTTTTTCCTGAAATTTTAAGAGATTGTCCATCGTTAACAATGATCGGATTTAAATCTAATCGATTAAAAAAAATTCCTGAAAATGCATTTCCAAAAGATCTTCAATGGTTGATTTTAACAGATAATGATTTAGAAAAATTACCTGAATCAATTGGCTTTTGCTCTAAGTTACAAAAGTGTGCTTTAGCTGGAAATAAATTAGTTTCCCTTCCCGTTTCTATGAGTGATTGTAGGAATTTAGAATTATTACGAGTTTCGGCTAATGAATTACAAGAAATTCCATTTTGGTTATTGAATTTACCCAAATTAGCTTGGCTAGCAATTGACGGGAATCCATGTGCTGAACCTCGTCAACTAAATGAGCTTACTCTAGAACATATCAACTACAATGAATTAGAAATCAGTAAAAAGATAGGAGAGGGCGCGTCAGGTTTTATACATGTAGCAGATTGGAGTATACGCAATAAAACAGTTGCAGTAAAAACTTTTAAGGGAGAGGTTACAAGCGATGGTTATCCTTCAGACGAATTAGAAAATTGCTTAGTTGTTGGAAGACATGAAAATATAGTTCCCTTAATTGGACCGTTTGAAAAGCACCCTGAATCAAAAACTGGAATTGTAATGGATTTAATTCCTAATACTTATGAGACATTAGGGTTGCCACCAAATTTTGAAACCTGTACAAGAGATGTATTTTTAGATAATAGAGTACTAACTTCAAATCAAGCTTTTATGATTGCGTTATCCATTGCTCAAGGAGCTTTGCATCTTCATTCAAAAGGTGTAATGCATGGAGATTTATACGCTCATAATACGCTTTTCCATACTAATACTGGACATGCTTATTTAGGTGATTTTGGAGCGTCAACTCATTACAATATGAATAGTGATTTGGCATTATATTATGAACGAATTGATATTCGAGCATATGGTTGTTTATTAGATGATTTAATAAAATTAACTCCTGAGAACACTGAAAAAATTAATCTTTTAAAAACAATTAAAGAACTCTGTTTGAATGAAAGGGTATTAAGCAGGCCAAATTTCAAAGAAATAATCAGTTTTTTAAAAAAATAATAATTATTTCTTTTTTAAACACTCTTCTATTTTCTTGGTAATAAGTTTGAATAATAAATTCGCCTCTTTTTTAGTTAATTTTCTTGCCAACCGAATATTTTTACTTATGTATTGAAATTGAATACGTTCAGCGTTTTGAATCCAAGGTGAATTTTCCCAAATAGCTTGAATCGAATTTTCTTTTGGGAAAACAACTTCCATTTTCTCAATGTTTTCCAAAAAATAATTTACTGATTTCCCAAAACCTCTGATTGACTTTTTATAAGTTAAACCTTCAGAATCTATTTTAATTAATTCTTTCCCCCAAATTAACCATAGTAAAGCTCTACCTACCTTGTATGCATAATACACCCAAAAACAAAGGAAAATTATGACTATTAATTTTTCTTGTTGATTTAATTGAAGTGTGTTGAAAGCCCAAAACATAACACTACCAATGGTTAACCACATTGCAAACCAAGCACCCATTAACCCTTTTTGCCAAAATTTATTTTCTGGGTTTATAACTACGGTTAGTTTTTTCGGCTGATCTATAAAACTTACACGTTCACCAATCCACTTCATTATATTGATATTTTTTACAAAAATAACAAAACACTTAAGTTTTACTTTAAAAGCGTAACGTTTCCTTGTATTTGTTTTTTTGTTTCATCAATACATTGAACAATTAAATAATAATCATAAACATCAGATGGTAATTTTTCCCCTTTATAAGTTCCATCCCAACCTTTTTTTAGATCATTCGAATAAAATACATTTTCACCCCAGCGATTGAATACCCTAAATTCAATTTGATATGCTGGGCGACCTCTAACAAAAAGCGTATCGTTTTCTCCATCATTGTTTGGTGAAAAAGCGTTAGGTACAAAAATGAATGGAAAATCACAAACCCAATCCTCAATTACGTTTATATGAATAGTATCAGAAATTGTACAAGCATCTTGGGAAATTTTTAGTGTGTAATAACTTGATTTTTTTGGTTTAATTTTAATTGGGTTTTGAGTACCCAAAATTGAATCATTTTGATATAGCCATGTATAAGTATAATTATTTGATTTTTCTTCAAGTTGTGTAGTTTCACCTCTTAAAATTGTTTTTGGGGTGGCATTTATATCTATTTGATTAAATGTTGTAGAAAGTAAATTGATTTCAATCGTATCTGATCTTTTACACCCTTTTTCACTGATAGCCGTAAAAATAATTTCACCTGACTTATCTGGTACGAAGAAAATGCTATCGTTATTTGCCGAACTATTAAATATATAAGGAACATTCCAGTTGTAAGTATAACGATCGTGTGGTGTCGTAAGATTGACAGAAATTGTATCCATTGTGTGTTGACAATATAAAGGCTTATTATTTAATTTGAGGTCTGCGTTTAAAACATTTATATCAACACTATCAATTTTATAACAATACCTGTTTTCAATCTTGTAATATAACTTAGTTGAGGTATTTGATTCATAAATAAAAATCGAATCTTGAATATTATTATTAATTAATGGAGAAAAATCATTTGAAAGAGACCAAGTAAATTTATTTCCTTTTTTATTGGTTTTCAGTATGATTGTGTCTTTTCTAGGTTCACAATGTTCAACTAATGGAATTTTTGGTATTAAAATATCATTCGGTATTATTTTCAATTTGGCAACTGATAATTCATTTCTATTACAGACATCATTTTTAACATTTAGATTTATTTGATAATCACCGGGAATCGTGTAAAATTTGGTAATAGTATCATGTATACTATCGATTTCTTTGGTGTTTAAATCTTCCCAATAAAATTTATTATAACCTGTACTTGTATTAATTAGTTTAATATAATTCTCAACACACGAAGTATCATTTGAAAAGGTGATTTTAGGAACTGCAAGTATTTCGAAGTCAAATTTTAAAACAATATTATTACAATTTCTACTTAAATTTTTTTGAGACCATGCGTTAGAGGTCGTTGGAAAATCACTATGCCCCCCGCATCCTCCACATATTGATTGATAAATCACCCCGTTTTTATCAAATCTAGAAGTGCCACCATCTACATGTTCATCTGCTTTGTTTCCTCCTAAATAACTTCCATATATCATTTTTTCAAAAGTTCTGTTAATCGCAAACAAATGGAAATCATAACCGTTCGGAGGGTTAGCTATGAATGCATTTGAAGTAATTGGCATATCAATTAATTTCTCATTTGTTTGTATAATATTTGCACCCCAACCTGAAACATAAATATTTTTACAATCATCCACTAAAAATGCCGCCGGCGAAATATCTCTTTTATTTGGATTACCGCTTCCATACTTAGTAGACTGAATGATAGTTGTAAGTAGAGAGTCCATTTTAACAATTATTTGAGTACTGTTTGGAATTTGGTAAATTGAATTAATTACTGGCCAATTCCCACCTACTGAATGACCGATAAAATAGATATTATCTTCATCGTCAATCTCCACAAAGTAGCATTGATCAAATTGAGACATTCCGATGTAGGTTGCTGATGTTAATGTAAAGTTGTTTTGATCAATTTTCCCGATAATTCCATCTGCTTTTCCTCCTCCATAAACTTTTTGGTACGCTAGATTTGAAGTAGGAAAATTACTTGATGAAGTTCCACCGCAAAAAACGATGTTATTAGATGAATCTATTTTAATAGAATATAGTGCGTCATTATTTGAACCACCTAAATAAGTGGAAAAAAGTAAAGTAGATAAATCATTTGTTAATTTCAAAATAACACCGTCTTGTTGTCCCTGAATTGAATTTAAAATCGGTGATTGTAAAGGAAAATTAGTTGATCTAGTCGAACTTGCAATGTAGATGTTTTTTTGAGCATCCAACATAATTTCACCTCTAAACTGATCTCCGTAATTACCTGTCAATGAATCATAATAAATAAATCCATCATAACTATTGTTAACTCCATATAAATTAGAATTTATTCCGTCATTTCCATTCCCTCCAATGTATGTTGATGCATTTAGATTTGTACCATCAGAACTAAACTGAAATGAAATAATATCAACTCCATTCACTCCAAAATAAGCACCATTAAAGGTTGCATTAAAGACACTTCCTCCATTGTGATTTGTTTGTAAAGCATTTTGGGTTGTAGGGAAATTTAAGCTTGAAGTTGCTCCAAAAGCATATAAGTTATCATCTTTGTCACAAATAAGCGAGTGAACAGTTTCAGCACCAACAAAATTATTACCACCACCTATAAAATTGGTCCATATCATTTTAGAACCATCAGTATTGTACTTTGAAATAAAAATATCTGAGGCTACAGCTTGGGAAAAATTGCTAGCAAAAGTAAAGTTTGATTTCGTGTTATATGCTCCGGAAAATGGGGTAGGGTAGCTGTTTCCAAAAATCGTTCCTCCAGAGTACGCACTACCATCGTGCCCATAAGTTGCAGTCATACCGAAATTGTCTGTTACAGAACCGCTATAAGTAGCAAACACAAGAACCGGGTCTATAATCAATTCATAATTAGGATCATATTTCCCTATTTTATATTTGACAATGCTATCTAAAACAATAAATTCACACGCTATTTGTTTCTTTTTTGAGTTAATAACTTGGTAAGCATAGGGTTTATTCTCTTGAATATTTCCTAATGGTGTTTTGATGATAAGTTCACCTTTATTTCCAACTACTATTTTATCGGCGCCTGCTATTTCAAGACTAATTTGTGTTGGAGAGAAATTTGGTGAAACAACATATTCGTATTTTGTTACTTCATCATCTTGTATTATTCTTAAATCAATTCCACTATACAGATCATACATTGTAATCTCTTTAAAAGCGCGCACATTTTTAGCCCATTTGGTAGAATCTTTACCCAAGAAATAGTTGTAATACTCCTCTGAGGGATAATTTTTAACTACGCGTTTAACTTCATTACAGTTTTTAAAATTCAAGTGTAGAGCATGTTGTTTGTTTAAACAAGTATCGCATTTTTTCCCTGCATGGTTTTCGTGAAGAGCTGCAAAATCTTTTAAATGAAAAAATAATTTGGATTTTTGAATCCACAAATTCCCCCCTTTAAAACTTGTTTTGAAAAGAATTTCGTCATCCCACTGTCCTTTATTTTCAATGAAATAGTGATGAGAATTTAAAGAATGTGAACCACTTTTCTCCGTTATCTTTAACTTTTCAGTCTGTGAATACGTCTGAAATGAGAAGCATAGCAATAAGATTTTGAAAACAATAGTATTTTTCATTTTTAATATTATGCTGTAATTTAATTTCAACATACAATAAAAATAATACTTTTACCTATAGCATAATTATTAGGAGTATCAATTTTGATTTTTTAAATTTATTTTATTCAATTTTAAATATAAAAATTGATTATTATCAGTTTTTAAAGCCTCTTTTATCATTTCAAAACAAGCCTGATTATTAGAAATTTGTTTATGAAAAACTTCTTAGTAAAAACGTATTCTAAATAATAACCATAATTTAAATTAAAAGATGAAAGTAGATAAATTGGAATTAAAAAAAACTATGTTAACCATGTATGAAACAATCATTCATGATTTGAAAGAAGAATTAAAAACGAAAGAATCACTCGCAAACATAGATGAAGACAATACGTTAGATCCAGAAGACTATTCAAATCAAACTGTATCTAACGAGATGAAAAAATTGCTTCAGAAACAATTAGAAAAAGCCAAACTTGATTTTGAAAAAGTAAAAAACATGGATTTTTCAGAAAAGTCGGAAGCTGTAGTTGGTGCATTAGTTACTACCGATATGTTTAACTTCATTTTAGGTGTAGCAACGACACCTTTCCTTTTTGGCAATTTGCAAGTTGTGGGTGTTTCCACAGAAGCGCCAATTTTCAACAGTCTATTAGGAAGTAAAGCGGGTGATTCATTCCAGTTTTCTGGAAATCAATATAATATAAATAAAGTGCAATAATCACTTGAATAAAATCATAAAAAGATAACTTAAGCACGGATGAGATTGTTTTTTATCCGTGTAATCTTTTTATATTCAATTAGTTTTCAGAAGGATTTAATGGAAAAGTAGTATATAACTCAAACTTTTTACCCAATTTAGAAATAAAATATTTCCATGGGTCGTCCATTCTTGTATTCATAATTTCTTCGATATTGTCTACTTCAGCTACAATCCAAATATTATCTTCAATTTCATATTTTAGTTGCTCTGGATCCCAACCTGAATACCCAAGAAAAAAACGAATTTGGTTATTTTCAAAATGCGAATCTTTAATGACTTTTGTCAATTGATCAAAATCTCCACCAATAAAAACGCCATCTTTTAATTCTATACTCTCGTTTAATTGATTTCCAAGAGTATGAAGAAAATATAGGCTTTCTGTTTCAACTGGACCTCCTAAACTCAAACGTGATTTTAGTTCAGGAAAATCAGGATTTAATTCGTTAATATCGATTTCAACATATTTATTGAGAACAAATCCAAAACTCCCTTCTTTGGAATGTTCACATAGATACACCACGGAACGTTCAAAATATTCATCGCCAACAAAAGGATCAGAAATTAATATTCTTCCTTTTTTTGGTTCTAAATCTGTTTCAAATGTGATGTCTAACACGTGGTACTAATATTGTATTACAAAAATAATCAAATGATGAAATTATGAACTTAATATTAAAAAAATCTATTTCACCTCTATAATTTTAAAATCTTCGATTAATCTAAAATTTATAATTCATACCAATACTTGGTAAAAATGGGAATTGATAGATTTTCTCATTTGTTACTCGGTTAATGTAAAATAAATTATTTCTGTTATAAGCATTTGTAACACCTGCTATTACTTCTAAATTTTGAGTTTCTTTGAATTTAAAGTTTTTCTTGAAGGTTATATCCAAACGATGGTAGTAGGGTAAACGTCTACTATTGAAATCACCTAAAATTAAAGTTACATTTTGTGCATTACTAGTTGTAACATTAGTGGTTAATCCACCAGATAAATTTTCATTCTGATAAACCCCAACCGTAGGAGTAAATGGTAAACCAGAACCTAGATTCCATCGAATATTACATTCAAATGTCTTTTTCTTGTCTAACATTATACTTGTTACAAAGTTTAAATTATGCCTTCTGTCAAAGACAGGAAAATAATTTTTTATTCCATCCCAACGATTTGTTTTACTCCATGAATATGCCCCCCAAAAATAAAATCGATCAAGATTATATTTCAGCAAAACATCAAAGCCATAAGATTTACCTGTTTCAATGATAAAATTCTTGGTGAGTATTTCTGGAGCATCTAGATTGCTTTCATCATAAATCTTGTTTTGATTGATATTACTCAGTTGAGGAAAATATTTATAAAATCCTTCAATATTTAAATCCAAATTTTTTGCTAAATCGATTTCACCCCCCAAAACTGCATGCCATGCATATTGAATACCATTTGATATATTATTAGTTTTGCCATTTTCAAGCGTTAGTGTTGAAGGAACACTACTTGGGGCTGTTAAGATTCCATTGAATAAATTTACCATGTCTCTATCTGAAGATGCGGTGGTCAAATTTTGTGAATATCTTCCTCCCGAAAATTTAAGCCTGAATTTTTCAAACATGTTGTATTTTATACCCAATCTTGGTTCTGGAGATACAACGCTTAAACGCGAGTAATTTTGAATGCGCATTCCAGGTTGAAAGATAAATTTCCCAACAATTAATTTGTAATTTAAATAGGTTGCTATTTCAAAAGTAAAATTTTGATCTTCAATTAATCTATTCGATAAATTGTAAATTTTATAATTAGTAGCATTCCCACCGATAGTAATCCCAGCATCAAATTGACTTTCATTTTTTAAGAAATAGGAAAAGTCAAACCCCAATTCACCACTTGAAATTTTACTCGTTCTAGGCGATTCATTTTGCTCTTGAAAATTAATATCATATGAAGAACCATTTACATGTCCACGAATAAAAACACCGGAGCTACCTGGGATAATGATGAAATTCATACCCGCTCCATTTTGCTTCCACTTCAAATTTGCCAAATTCGTATAATTTACTTGATCTGTATTTTGAAAACCAAATACATTTAATTTAGATCCATCACCAGCATTCAATGTGATTTTACCATAGAAATCACTAAATGAAAATGGCATACCCTCTCCATTGTTAATGTTTTTATATAGTGTGGGTGAGGTCTTACTTATTATGCTTTGTTTTGTAGAAAAAATATAGGAACCAGAAGACAAACCATTTTCATTTTTCTTTCCGAGTGGTCCTTCTAACACTAATTTCCCCATAAAAGGACTCAAAGAAATTTTAGAAGAAAACTTTCGTCGGTTTCCATCGCGATAGGTAATATCCATGATAGATGAAATCCTACCACCATACCTAGAATCAAATCCACCAGTGTAAACATCAGCATTTTTAATTATTTCTGTTTCAAATACAGAAAAGAAACCAATTGAGTGAAAAGGAGAATAGATAGTCATTCCATCTAATAAAACTTTATTTTGAATCGGAGTTCCGCCTCGTACATACAATTGCCCTCCTTGATCACCTGTTGATACAATACCTGGTGTTACACTTAATGCACCGACAATATCATTTTCAGCTCCAATAGATGGAATTCGTTCTAATGCTTTTTTATCTAATTTTATAACTGAAGTAGAAACTTCTGTCGTCTTTTTCTTTTCCGTTGCACTGATAACAATTTCATTCAACGCTTTTACCTTATCTCCTCGAACCAATTCTATTTTTACTTGTTCGATTGCATCAATAGAGCCAACAGCAACTTGTGATGAATAATTTTCAAAGCCAATCTGATTAACTTTTATGGTATAAGCACCCATTTTTAATTTAGGTATAGAGAAAAACCCATTCACATCGGTAACTCCACCTCCTTTTATGCTATCATTATTGTAAATTTTAACTTTAACAAATGGGATAGGTTCTCCGTTAAGTTTTTCATATACAAAACCTCGAACTATACCATTTTGACCAAATGACACAACTGCTACTAATAATAAAAAAGCTAATAATTTAAATCTTAACATTTTACTTTTCTCTTTCTTTTAATTTTGCTTTATTCCAATATACATCCAATTGTTCCAAATTCATGCTGCCAATATCCTTTTTATCGGCATGAATAAACTCTTCCATGGTTGTAAAACGACGTTTGAATTTCAAATTGGTTTTCTCTAAAGCATTTTCAGGATTAATCCCTATAAATCGAGCGTAGTTGATTAAAGCAAAAAGAACATCCCCAAATTCTGATTCAATTTCCTCTTGATTTTTTGATTCTTCAGCATCTCTTAATTCTTGTAGTTCCTCCTGAACTTTTTCCCATACTTGAGATTTTTCATCCCAATCAAATCCAACACCTCTCACTTTTTCTTGAATTCGAGTCGCTTTCACTAAGGCAGGTAGTGAGTTTGGAACCCCCTCTAAAACCGATTTCTTTCCTTCTTTTAACTTTAATTTTTCCCAATTTGCCTTTACCTCTTCTTCATTTTCCACTTTGGTATCTCCATAAATATGTGGATGTCTGAAGATTAATTTTTCACAAATAGCATTTAAAACACTTTCTACAGTAAACGCTTTTACTTCATCGCCTAATTTGCAATAAAACACCAAATGCAAAAACAAATCACCAATTTCACCTTCAATTGCTTTTAAGTCATTGGTAGCTATAGCATCAGCTAACTCATAAGTTTCCTCAATAGTTAATGTACGTAAAGTTTCAAACGTTTGCTTTTTATCCCAAGGACATTTCTCCCTAAGATCGTCCATAATAGTTAGTAACCTTTCGAATGCAATTAGTCGTGGGTCGTTCATAATATTTTTTTAATATTCTCCAAACCGTCTTCTTAGAAACCATTCAGTTCCAAGTAGCGTGAATAATATAATTAAAATCCAAATTTCATCTATTATAGAATGTTGCTTTAATTCTTCAAAGGACATGGCAGTTACATCCGGATTTTGTTCAATTTTATCAATGATAAGATTCATATTTTCAGTTTTGTAGAATCCACCTTTACTTTGGTGACTAATTTTTCTTAA
The DNA here is from genome assembly GCA_947458955.1 of Flavobacteriia bacterium. Taxonomy (GTDB): domain Bacteria; phylum Bacteroidota; class Bacteroidia; order Flavobacteriales_D; family Crocinitomicaceae; genus CANHVK01. Next base: position 25,300 of record CANGZT010000012.1, read on the forward strand.
TCCAGAAAAATCTGATACTACATCGAACGATTCGATTGGTTTATTTTCAACAAAAAACATACCCTGTTTTGTATATCTTTTACCATGAAATAGGGTAGAAGCAGACCAAGTATATTTACCTGCTTTCAATTTACCTAAAGAAAGATTATAATAATCACCTATTTGAGCAAATTGAAAAACGGACTTTTGCTTTTGATCGTTAGTTAATTGAAATTGAATTTCAGCTTTGTTATTTAGTGCTTGTGTTTCGTCGTAAAATTCTGCCTTTAGATTCACTTCTTCAAGTGTATTAAATGTTTTTGGAAGTGAGATTCTCAAAGCAGATGCATTTTGTTTATTTACAAGATAATTCGTAGTCTTTTGAATAAATTCATTAAAAGCATCATTTTGTTTCGTTTTAGCATATTCATACATCTTCCAACGCCAAATTCCCTCACCGAAAAATACTCCTAGTTTTGCAGTTGATATGTTTTTGAAAAATAAAAGGGGGTCATTTTTTTTAATACCTCCAAGTCGCTGATATAAAAGCACTTGATGATTAGATGGTAAATCAACCTTTCCATAATGAACTTGTACTGGTGGAAAATAGTCAAACCCTTTTAAAACTTCATCGGAAAAATCGATAATTCCATTATCATTTTCCATAAATACTTGTACGTCATCACTTTGATTTCCAGATGAAATTGAAATACCTAATTCTAGTTGATTTATTTCTTGCTGATTGGTTTCTGTTCCAATAAAATAAAAGATTGGTTTGTTCAATTGCTTTATTTTTAACAAATTAGAATGATTTAAATTTGTACCTGGTTTATGCCAGATTATTAAATCGTAATGACTTTTATTATTTTTCCAAGTATCGAAAGTTGCGACTTCGACCTTTACATTGATTAGTTTATCCAATGCTGATTTTATAGCAGTGATATCAGGGTGTGGTGCTGAAGAAATGATTAAAATCTGATTTCTATTATCAAGTACCTCAATATAAAATAACTGTCTATTATTTAAAGTGTTTTTTTCTCCTGCAACCGATTTGATTTTTACTTCATATTGTTGAAAACCAATTTCATTCGCATCAATTTCAAAATTCACTTTTTGAAAAGATTCATTTGAACTAAAAACAATTGATTTCTGTGTGATTTTTTTACCCTTGTGATAGATTTCAATTTCGGATTTCTTCCCTTTCAACAACGTAGATTTTACATTAACTTCTAAGGGAAATTTATTTTTTAAAAAAGCTACTTCATTTGAAGTTATATTATAAATAGAGCAATCTTTAACAGGAGTAGTATCTCCAATTCCAATGGTATATATTGGACATAATGGTAATTGTTTTGATGTATATTCTGGATTTAAACCTTGATTAAAGTTTCCATCTGAAGCGAATATTATTGCTCCGATATTTCGGTTATAATACCTTGAAGCGATTTCCTCAAAAGCCAGGGACAAATGAGATTTTTTTTCATTAAAATTGAGTGCTGATTGTTGATTTAAATTTTCTCCAATAGTAAATTGAATTTGATCGTATTTTTCTGATTGAAAAGATTTTAATTTTTCATTAAACGCTTTCATACGTTTTATTTCACGTATACTATTGTTATAATTTTGTATGGATTGTGAATTATC